>LR733345.1:1112346-1414862 GCA_902506225.1 Enhydrobacter sp. 8BJ
CGTTGTCGACAGCTGGCATATACGGCGTGCCCACCATTGCAGATAACACACTAAGATTACCGCCCCATAAGATGCCTTTTATCGGCTTAGCCAAGGGACGCGCAGTGTCACGATAAAGCTGAGTTTCTGGCACTTGGATACGCAGCTGGTTTTGGGTACAAAGGTTGATAAAACTTTGGATGGTATCAGTATTCACCTCTGTTTTGCCAAAGTCACTACTGAGCATTGCCCCTGCCACATAGGGGAGATGACCTTTGGCGTACATGGCAAGCTGCAAGGCAGTAAAATCACTAAATCCCATCAGCAGTGTGCCACGCTCTTTGAGTTTTTGCGTCAGCGTTCGCCACTGCTGATCACTTAGTTTGTTGAGCAAACGCATCGCGCCATAGCCGCCGCGCACGCCGAGTAATATCTTAGGCAATTGGTGTAAAGGTTGATTGAGTAACGCGGTAATATCGCCCAATCGCTCACTGTCTGAACCTGCAAAGCGCAAATAACGTCGGCTAATCACTTCTGGATTGTCGATATAAAATCCCGCTTGGGTGAGTCGGTGAATCGCCAGTAAGTTACGCTGTTCATCACTACCAAATCCCGATGGCGCTACCAAATGGAGGTGGACACCGCGACCTTTGAGGGCTTCACAATTGGCTTTGATGGTCGCAAAGTCCCATTGGGGCCATTGGGGCCATTGGGGATTGATGGGCACTGTTTCCATGGGCGTATTGCCATTGGGCATAGCGCTTGGCTCGCCAAAAGCCATGTTATTAGGGTCATTGTTTGACCCATACCGCTGTGAAGGTTGGCTAATCACTTGCCCGCCTATTGTCAAATCTGCTTTTGCACCCGTTACCGTCGCTGCCGATAGCGCTATGCCTGTTTTTAGCAGTCGGCGCCGCGTCAAGCCAGCCAAGTGGGTGGCAGTCATGTGGGCGTGAGTATTCGCCATTTTTTGAGACATTTTATTATCCAAACAAATTCATCGACTTACAAAAATCATGGTTCAACTAATCGGGTATATTTAATCAGGTATATTCATCTTGTTGTTGGTATCTGCCGAGATACCATAGTAAAAAACCCCTGTCGCCACCAAACTCGATACCAACACAAACATCATATCAAGCGCAGCTTTGTGCATAACATATAAATTCAATAGCGCAAAGACCACGAGCGCGACCACAAAAAAAATCGCCGCGTATTGCCATTTTTTATCATTTGGGAGGGTTGTGCCTTTATATCGAAAGTGACGGATACTAAAGCCACTAGTGTATGCCACCAAGCCCAGCACTAACCATGCAAAAAAATTCATCGCTTATTCTCTATCAATCGTTTGGGGTTAAAATTTGGATGAGATATATTAACTCAAGCATCAAATCAAGCAGAAGACCAAGCTCATCAAGTCGAGCTCATCAAATCAAGCAGCAACGCAGGTGATTAAAGTTTGGTGGTTTGCTCGCATGCCACTTTATAGACAGTATTGCTGCCTTTGTAGATATAACCCAGATACGGGCTGTCAAATTGCGGGTTTAGGCTTGCAAAACTATCGGTGATTTTGGCGAGCACGAACACGCGGTCGGGACGGGCGATGACTTTTTCTAAGTATTGATGTTCATCGGCTTTGATGTCAAAGTATTTTTGTATATCTGGGCTGTCAGTTGCGATGACTTGCATGGCTTCAGGCTTGTCCCAGTTTTTGCTGGGGTCATTAAACTCGCGCATTTGCATGGCATAGTTGTCACCATTTTTGATGATTTTGATTTGCGCAGGTTCTGTATGGCTGACTGTGTAACAACCCACAAACACATCATCACTAGCGGCAGGTTGTGATAGTGCTGGCGACTGTTTTGCGCCATCGCTGCTAGTCGTTGCAGGGGATTGGGGCTTGTTACAAGCCGCCAAATTTAGGCTTAGCGCACAGACCATAGCCATACCCACCTTGGTCAACACAGCTGACACGAGCGCACGAGATTTTTTTTGCATAGACGTCCTTTAAACCTGCAGATAGCAACTATAGGCGGTTATTATAGACGTTTTGGCATGGCTTTTTATGCTTTTTTTTCTTATACTGAGGGCTGTTTTTTTGATTGTTTTGCTGTTTTATATGGGTTGTTATCTATGTCAAATCATGCCTTAACGCCCCTTGTGGGTCGAACCCTTGCTTACACTGATGGCGCCTGCCGTGGCAATCCTGGTAAAGGCGGCTTTGGTGCTGTGGTGATTTTACCTACGGGTGAGCAAATTGATATTTGCGGGGGTGAGGCGCATACCACCAACAACCGCATGGAGCTGATGGGGGCGATTGCGGCACTGGAAAACAGCCCAAAAACGTTACCGATTCAAATCTGGTCAGACTCTAGCTATGTCATCAAAGGCATCAGCGAATGGCTGGCAGGGTGGAAAAAGAAACATTGGAAAAATGTCAAAAATGTGGAATTATGGCAGCGACTTGATAAGCTGTGCGAGCAGCGACAAATTGACTGGCAATGGGTCAAAGGACATGCCGGTCATGATGGCAATGAGTATGCCGATAAGCTTGCAAACCAAGGCATTGACCAACTGCCCAAAACCTTTAACAAAGTGATTAAAAATCCACCCAATCCTATCACTGATTTAGATGTTAAATCGGATTTTAGTGATAAAAACCCTGATTTTGATGATAAAAAAAAAGACCCGCCCATGAACCCAATGTCAACCGATAACAACCCAGTCCTCAATCACTCAGAGTCAACCCGTGATTTTAGCGATACGTCTTTTGATGACGCGCAAGACCTAGAGTTTGCCGACAGTGAGATAATGGGGGATATCTTTTTGCAGGCACTTGACGGTGAGCCAGCCCCAAGCACTACTCACACAAACACTATTCAAATAAGCAAGGCTCAAACCAGCCATACTCAAGCTAGCCATACTCAAACCAGCATCGATGTATCAACTCAGTCATCGTTAGGGGGAAAGCCGACCCAATCGCCAACAAGTGCTAACCCACATTTTGCGGTGTTCACCAACCCACAAGGGCAATTTGTCGCGCAAGATGACAGCTTGATTGCTCAGCGTCCCGTGTTTAACGGTATTACCAGTCAGCCCAATCCGACCTTTATACCTTTATTACCCATCGCCAAACACAAAGGGACTGCCAATCGGCAGCTGATTCTCGATACTGAGACCACAGGGTTTGAAGCGCAAAATGGTGACCGTATCATTGAGGTCGGTATCGTTGAGATGATTAATCGACGTTTTACCGGTGAAAAACTGCATGTCTATATCAACCCCAAAATTGAGATGGGTGAGGAAGTCATTCGCGTTCATGGCATTCACAATGTGTTTTTAAATGATATGCCCGTGTTTGAGCAAGTCGGTGAAGCGATTTATGACTTTCTGCAAGGCGCAGAACTCATCGCGCATAACGCGGGGTTTGACATGAGCTTTTTGCAAGCTGAGTTTGCGCGACTTGGCTTGCCCGATATTAACCAAGCCGTCACCGTGACAGACAGCCTTGCCATCGCCAAACGCATGTTCGCAGGGCAGCGTAATACCTTGGATGCGCTGGTTAAACGTCTCAATGTCGGTAAACAAGACCGTACCTTCCACGGCGCGTTACTCGATGCCGAGATTTTAGCGGAAGTGTATTTGGCGATGACAGGTGGACAGGTTGCGTTAGCCATCGATGATGATGTCGGCGGCGGTGTAGGCGGTGCGACTGAACATCAGCGTTTTAGCACGACTATCAAGCGCTTTTTGGCAAGTAGTGATGCTGAGCAGGCGCATCTTGAATGGCTTAACGCCTTAAAAGATAACAACCCGCAGCTGGCTGAAAACTGGGCGAGTGTTTAACAATAAAAATGCCTCATTAAATTTTGTAAAAGCATTTCTTTGATGGGCAAAATTTCATGATAAAGTGTGATTATTGTGCTGGTATTAACACTTTGACATAGACACTGGCATAGGCACGTCTTACAATAATCAGCAATAAGCGTAGCTGTCATTTTACCTTTATCACCTTAAAATCATTTTGGATAAAAAAACATGAGTCTGCCAAGTCCTAACTCACAAAAACTAACGGCCACCAATTTTGATTTGCCTTCATTGCATTTATTAAGACCTGAGATTGCCGTGACGCTACATGATGCCGAAATGCATTTAAGTGAGTTTAATGACGACAGTAGTCAAGCGCCTTTGCTACTTGATTCCGTGGATACCTTGGCGCAACTGGCAAAAGTATTGCGGTTGATTCAATTAGAGGAAGGCTATGAACTTGCCAATAGTCTATCGGCAGGACTGCAAAAACTCTATGAGGAGCGCGACCAACCCAATAATGACATGATGATGGATGTGTCAGAAGGTATCATGACGTTGGCGCGTTATATCGAGTTTGTATTACTAAAAGAGACCATTGAACCTTCGTTGTTGTTGCCGATTATCAATCAACTTCACAGCGATTTGAATCAGCCAGCGCTGCAGCTATCAGACCTAACTGCCAATAAAAACAGCAGTATCGTCATTGCCAATCCAGAACAAAATTACCAACCATTAAAATCACTCGGCATTGACCCAAAAAAACTGGTGGAAGCTTATCGCGCAGGTCTAAGCGTAGCACTCAACGCACAGAGCAATCAATTATCGCCTAAAGAGCTAGAAAAACTCAAAGCCATGCAAGCTGCGTGTGAAATGGTTTCAAAACGTACCGATAGTTTGTTTTGGCATGCCGCTGATGCCGCTGTATCAGATTTGGCGGGGGCTTTACCGCTTAGCAACCTGCAAAAGCGGGCGCTCATTTTTGTTGAACAACAATTTAATGACTATCTACCTGTCAATGATTCTCGCTTTGCTGATTTGGTGCAATTTGCCAGTTCAAGAGATAGCCAGCTTGCCTTGCAAGTTCAGCACAAATTCTCGGCCAATACTTTAGACGAAACCCAGCTAAAAACCATGCGCCGCTTCTTATTTGGACCTGACCGTGAAGTGACCAGTACGCTTAACCAGCTCATCCAGCAAGAAATTGATTTGATTAAATCTGCCAGTGACAGTTATGCTCGCCAAGTTAATCTCAATTCAAGTCCAGATGAGATTGATAGCATGGCGCAGCATCTGCATGATTTAAGTAGCGTGTTTAAAACCTTAAATTTAAATGAGGTGAGTGCAGCGCTGACTCAACAAATTGGCAAAGTAAAAACTTGGACGCAGCCAACGCCTGATGATTTTGATGAATTGCTTGGCACTTTAATGATGGCAGAAAATGCGGCGATTAACCTGGCAAAATCACATACCCCAGGTGCGGTAACATTGCCCGTGTACAACCAAACGATTTCGCTACATCAAATCGAAACAGCGCACAACACGCTCGTCCAAGAAAGCCGTACCGCGATTGCCACCATTGAAACTGCGCTCAATGATTATCTAAATGACACCGACAAAGATATTTTACATATCACGCCTGTGCCTGATATCATGCGCGCTATCTCGGGCGCTTGCTTATTTTTAAACTTACCTCGACAAAGCCAACTGCTCAAACGCGCTGCCACAGTGCTACAAAACTTAATTGAGCAACAGGGTCGTGAGTTGTCAGAGCATGCGCTTGCTAAAATTGCTGATATTGTGATGTCAGCAGATTATTATTTAGAAAGTCTTGAAACGAACAAACCCGCAGGCAACCATGCAATGTATGTCGGCTATCGCAGCTTACAACACATGCTTGTGGCTTAGGGTAATTTGGTAACCAATATGACCGCATTACACCATTATTTGCTTATTTGTGATAACGATAAGTTCGCTTGTATAGGCGGACTTCCTTTTTTTTATCGTTGTGAGGACGTGCCCGCTCAGGCAGTTAAGGTGAACACCGATGAGGCAGGCAACAATATTTATGCCATTGCCCATCAAGATATCGACTTGTCACAATCGCCAGAAGCGATTACAGGACAGATTGAGTTTTTGCGCTTTCGGCATCTGATTGGCAGCCTTGATGCGCTACAAACCAGCCAATTAGCCAAAGCCATGCAGTTGTTACGCTTTCGTCAAGATCATCAATTTTGTAGCCGCTGCGGTACGCCCACGGAGTTACACCCCACTGAGAATGCGACCGTTTGCCCCAGCTGCCATTATCACCAGTATCCTCGAGTCCAGCCTTGTATCATTACTGCCATCATCAAAACCACCACGGACAAATCACAGATTTTGTTGGCGCATCATCTACGGGCGACCGATAGCAAAATGTATACCGTGCTGGCAGGTTTTGTGGAAGTCGGTGAGAGCTTAGAGCAATGCGTGCATCGTGAAGTGATGGAAGAGGTGGGGTTATCTGTCAGCAATTTGCGCTATTTTGGCAGCCAACCGTGGCCTTTTCCCAGCAATTTAATGGTAGGCTTTATTGCAGATTACCAAAGTGGCGATATCACCATAGATAACAATGAGCTGATGGATGCCCAATTTTTTGATGTAGATAGTTTAGATGAAAACGGCCCTGTCATTCCGCCAAAAGGCACGATTGCTTACCAACTGATCGAATGGGTCAAACAGCATTACCAATCTTAAACAGATTGATTAAGTGACTTGTTTTCATCATTTGTCTTGATAATTTGTCTTGATAGGTTATAGGCGAAATAGGCATGAGCTATGCTAAAATATACACTGATGATTATAGTGAATAAAAATTGAGCCATGTCTGATAGCCAACCTGTTTTCAAGGTACCCAATCTATTTAATAATTTAAACCTAAATAGCCTAAGTATCGAGGATCAACGATTAATACAACAAATCGACCAAGTCCTGCCGCAAACCCAATGCGGGCTATGCGGTCATCCTGAAGGCTGTCTGCCGTATGCCACCTCCATTGTCACACTGGGTGAATCGCATAACCAATGCGTGCCCGGTGGACAATCAGTCACTGACCAAATCGGCAAGTTGCTTGGGCGTATCCCACTGACAGCTGAAGCCTCAAAGTGGCAAACGGATCCCGCTACCAATCGTCCGATGGAAATGCGAGCTATCATTCGAGAAGAAGATTGCATTGGCTGTACCAAATGTATTCCTGCGTGTCCTGTCGATGCTATTATTGGCTCAGGCAAACGTATGCACACCATTTTTACCGACCTATGCACAGGCTGTGAGCTGTGTTTGCCGCCCTGTCCAGTGGACTGCATAGAGCTGGTGCCCTTCCCACGTTTGATGGATAACGCGACAAGGCAAACCGAGCAAGACGGATTACGCGCGCGCTATTACGCCCACCTTGATCATATCGAACGCCAAGTCAATGACAACACCAATGCCAAACCTGTGGTCAGTATGGTGCAAGCCAAACTCAATGATATCAAAGTCGATATCGATGCAGCAGCGGCAAAAAACGCCATCGAAGCAGCAAAACTACGCACCCAAATCAAAAAATTAGAAAAACAACTTGCCGTACGCGCTGATGACAATAAACAAGCCTTGGTGCAAGCCTTGCAGCAGCAACTTGCGACACTGCGATAACCTAAAGAGTGCATCATGGTTGCCAATATCAAACCAAAAATCCAAGTGCCCAAAACCGCAGAGACGCCGCCCTCACGGCGCATGCCCAATAAAAACGTGTTGCCGTTTTTTCAAAAATTAGCAGCAGCCATTGAAAAACCAGAGACGGAACTGGAATATCAAAGCAACTTTGAATTGTTGATCGCGGTCATACTGTCGGCACAAGCCACCGATGTCAGTGTCAATCTGGCTACCCGTAAATTGTATGCCGTTGCCAATACCCCGCAAGCAATTTTGGATTTGGGTGAAGCCGGGCTAAAAAGTTATATCAAAACCATTGGGCTATACAATAGCAAAGCCAAAAATGTGATGAAATGCTGCCAAGACTTGGTGGATAAATTTGCTAGCGAAGTACCGCAAACCCGCCACGAGCTTGAAAGCCTAGCAGGGGTAGGGCGAAAAACTGCCAATGTGGTGCTTAACACCGCCTTTGGGCAGCCCACTATGGCAGTAGATACCCATATTTTTCGTGTCGGCAATCGCACAGGCTTGGCAACGGGTAAAAATGTGCGAGAAGTGGAAGATAAACTCATCGCTCGAATACCACAGGATTATATATTGGACGCGCACCATTATTTGATTTTGCATGGGCGTTATACTTGTAAAGCTAGAAGTCCCGAATGTGGCAAATGCCCGGTGTATGACGAATGTATGTTTAAAGACAAAGCCAAGTTTATTGAAAAGTAAGTGTATTTAAATTCACACAGGATGTTAAACGACCAATTTTTTTAATTCCAAACTTGCCTATGGATATTCATAATTTCCTACAAGTTGCGGCGGGAAAAAATAGAGAAAGCCAACAGACTTTGCTATAATCAACCCACTTTTAGGCTGCTTTTTTACAAGCAGTTTTATAAACAACTTTACTAACAAAAAGGAAAACTCATGGCAGATTTTAACCAAATTCTTGATGCGGGCGATGTTGATGGCGGCGTGATTAACGTGGTTATCGAAATTCCAGCGGGTTCAAACAACAAAATCGAATGGAACCGTAAACTTGGCGTGATGCAACTTGACCGCGTAGAGCCACAATTATTTGCCAAACCAACCAACTATGGTTTTATCCCACAAACCCTTGATGAAGATGGCGACGAATTAGACGCACTGATCATCACTGACACGCCATTACCAACAGGCATCTTTATCGAAGCCAAAGTCATTGGCGTGATGAAATTCGTGGATGATGGTGAAGTAGATGATAAAGTGGTCGTGGTACCTGCCGATGACCGCAACAACGGTAACGCTATCAATACCCTAGCAGATTTACCACAGCAATTGATTAAGCAAATCGAGTTCCATTTCAATCACTATAAAGATTTGAAAAAAGCGGGCACAACCAAAGTAGAAAGCTGGGGCGACATCGAAGAAGCCAAAGCGGTGATTAAAGAATCACAAAAACGCTGGACAGAACAAGCCTAATGGCTGGTGTTGAATTTTGCGAACGTCTAAGTTCAAAAACCCTACCCACAAAGTAGGGTTTTTTATTGCTATTTTAGCCCTCGTTTTTTACAATAACGGCATTTTTTTATTAAGTTGTTCCAAGAGTCGTTATGCAAGCCACACCGTTATACTATCGTCTCGCCATGTCGCTGTTAAAGCCACTATACCAACTAAAACTTGCGAGTAAAACCACCTTGCCTAATGAAAAGCAGCAACGCTTTGGTCAAGTGTTTCCAAAGATTCACACCCGCCAGCCGATGATTTGGTGTCATGCGGTGTCACTGGGTGAAACCAATACCGCCGAACCGATTTTAAGAGATTTGCTCGCGCAAGGCTATGCCCTATGGGTGACCAATACCACCCACACAGGCTATCACCGCGTCGAGCAGCTATTTGCGCCTGAGATAGCAGCTGGCAAGGTGTATCATAGTTTTGTACCGGTTGATAGCAAAGCAGTGATTGATAAATTTTTGGCCCATGTCCAACCCGTCGCCGCGTTATTTATCGAGACTGAATTGTGGGGCACCACGCTTGCTGAACTCAACAATCGTCAAATTGCCACGATTTTGGTCAATGGTCGCTTGTCTGAAAAATCTTTTAAGGGGTATCAAAAAGCTGCCAAGCTTAGCCAAAGTATGATGGAGAACTTAAACCTTATCATCGCCCAAGACAGCGATTCTGCCAAACGCTTTCGCCAATTGGGCGCTACCAGTGACAAAATTCGTATTGCCAGCTCGCTTAAATGGTCTAGTAAGACCAACCCGTTGATGCTAAGCCGTGCCGAAAAGTTAAAACAAAGTTGGAACTTGTCAGATCGCGCCGTGATTTTGGCAGCCAGCACCCATGAAGGCGAAGAATTGGCAATTTTAGACAGTTTTTTAACCGTGAAAGCCCAGTATGCCAACCGTCATCCGCTACTCATTATCGTACCACGTCACCCCGAGCGGTTTGATGATGTTGCCAAATTGATTGATGCCAAAAATTTACCGGTAATTCGTCGTAGTCAAGATGGTGAACCTGCCAAAAGTGAGAGCGTTTATTTGGCAGATAGTATGGGTGAGCTTGGCGTGTGGTATGCTCTCTCAGACATTGCTATTGTCGGTGGGTCTTTGGTCAATATCGGTGGGCATAATCCGATAGAAGCAGCCATTGTCGGCAAGCCGATTATTATGGGGCAGTATACCCAATCTTGCCAACTGATTGTAGATCAGTTAAAACAAGCGGGTGCATTGGCGCAAGTCAATGGTAGTGAGGAATTAACGCAGCAACTGGCTCACTGGCTTGCCAATCCAAAATCCGCCCAAACCGCCGGTCACGTCGGGCAAATCTTAGCAGAGAAATATCAAGATGCGACCAAGCAACAACTTGCTATGATCATGCAATGTATCGCTGATAATAAGGAACAGCTTATAAAATCAGAGATTCAAAAAATTGACCATGAACCTGTGGCGAGTGATGGTCGAAAGCTCATTGACGATCTGTAACCCATGAATTAACCATTTATGTAGCGTGCAAACGCCAAAAAAAAGAACTAGCCACGCTAGTCCTTTTTTATCAGTCAATTTTGTAGTTTATTCTTGTAGTCTATTCTTGTACTTCGGTTTTGTACTTTAGTTTTGTAAGCCAGTATTCGGCTATTTCATAAACCAGCCGTGGCTTGCGATAAATGATTGACCGGTCATCGCATTGGTTGGGAAAGCCGTTAAAAATAAGGTTAATTGAGCGATATCATCGGTTGTGGTAAATTCACCATCAACGGTTTGACCCAGCATTACGTTTTTCACCACTTCTTCTTCAGAAATGCCTTTTTCTTTGGCTTGTTCTGGGATTTGTTTTTCAACCAGTGGGGTTTTGACAAAGCCTGGGCATACCACGTATGAGCGCACGTTGTGGGCTGCGCCTTCTTTAGCCAATACGCGGGCTAGACCTAATAGCGCGTGTTTGGCAGAGACGTACGGCGCTTTTAGCGCTGATGCTTCATGCGAGTGTACTGAGCCCATATAAATGACGGTACCTACTTTGTCATTCTGATACATGTATTTAAGTGCCGCTTTGGTAGTCAAAAAAGCACCGTCTAGATGAATGGCAATCATTTTTTTCCAATCGGCATAGCTAAATTGGTCGATGGGGTTGATGATTTGAATACCGGCATTGGACACCAAAATATCAATATCCCCAAATTCTTGTACCAGTTTATCTACGCCAGCATTTACCGCGTCTTCATTGGTCACATCCATGGCAATGGCAACCGCTTTACCGCCTGCAGCTTTGATTGCATCCACGGTTGCTTGCGCCGCATCTGGGTTGATATCTGCAATACCTACCGCAGCGCCTGCTTTGGCGTAGGTTTCTGCGATATCGCGGCCGATACCACTTGCAGAGCCAGTGACGAGTGCGACTTTACCGGTTAAATCGGTAGTGAGTTGAGTAGCCATATTTTTCTCCTTAAGTTTTTATGAAAAGTGGTTTTATGATGACGGTTTTACTTATTGAAAATTAATTATTGAAAGTTACTATCGAGACGGGCTTGCGCATCGGCAATGTAGTCCACCGCTACTTCACCCAACGCAAGGGTGAGATTAGCAATAATATGAGAGGTTTTGACGATTTCTAGCACAGGTAATTTTGACACGGGTGCCATCACATGGTCAAATAACTGTAAGGTAGCAGGTCCTGTATAGGCTGCTTTAACTTCTACATCGGTCAGATAATAACGCACCAACTCGCAAATACGCGGCGTGCCATCGACATGGGGAATAAGTTTTAACAAATAATTGGGCGTTTTTTCCATATTGGATTTGACGGTGGCTTTGTCCAGCTCATCATATTTATACGCCATAGTGCCTGTAGCTACGCGCACACTACCATAGTCGAGGGTGCCAAGTAGGGTATCGGTGTTGTCGACGGTTAATACAGGCGATGCCATTTTTTTTGGAAAACCCCACAGCTCACGCCCGCCTGCGGTGGGTCCAAAGTCATCTAAAAACATACAATGGGTATAATTGGCATGACGACCTTCGGCATCAATCACTTCAATCACTTGTCCCGATTCGGTATAGTTGCCAAAACCTGTGCTGTTAGGCATGCGAATAAACTCGTAACTCACCAGCGCGTCATCAGTGATTTGGAGTGGCTCAGGTACAATAGCGCGCAGTTTTTCGGGATCTGTGCGGTAGGTGATAATAAAGTATTCGCGGTCAAAAAATTCGTAAGGACCATTCGAACAAGGTGGAGCAGTAAAAGGCATAAACGTCGCGTTATCTAAGATATCATTCGCTTTCATCAGCTTTCCTTTTTATCTCGTTATTTTATCTAGTTATGCAATATTATTTAATTTTATCGTTATGACATGAAGCAGGAAATATCATACACCCTTATGCAAAATCAATCCCAAGACAAAATTGTTATGTTGTTGTAATGATTTTTTCAGACTCGCGTCGGCTTAACTTTGGCGATAGCAGGTTATCTGACGGCAAGGTAGGGCTGTTCTTATGGGCTATTTTATTGGCTGGTTAACATTGCATGACCGCATAGCACACTCACGGCATTCTCAGTGCGTAAGATGCGATTGCCAATATGCGCCACTTGGCAGCCAGCAGTTTTGAACAATTCGACTTCATAATCGATCCAGCCCCCTTCAGCCCCAATCACTAGCACATGTGGCAGGGCATTGTCCCATACTTGGGTAAACGGCTCATTGGCATAAGGATGTGCCAAAATCGCCTGTTTGCCTGCAATTAAAGCAGGTAGTTCATCTTCAACAAAAGGTTTTAAGCGTTTTTTGAGGCTCACGGTCGGGCTTACGGTATCACAGGCTTGTTGTAGGCCTTCATGGATATAGTTATCGAGCTGAGTTAAAAAAGGGGTCTGCCAGTAGCTCTTTTCACTACGGTAACTATTGACCAAGATAATATGCTGGGCACCCATCGCCGTCATGTCCAAAAATAGACGACGCAATACCTTGGGGCGGGGAATTGCCAAAATAACCGTCAGTGGCAGTTTGGCAGGTGGGGGGGTCGTACAGTGGATTTGCGATAATTCAATACTTGAATCGTGGATATTGCTGACAACCGCTGTGCCTAAATGCCCATTTTTGATACCGACTTTCACCGTATCGCCCAATGTCACTTTAAGCACCTGTCTTAAATGCATAACGCGCGTTTTATCATCAATAATAGCGGTCGATGAGGTATTTTGCGGTAAAAGAATGATATTCATAGGGATAAATCTTAGGCAATAAAAAACCCCAAAACTTAATCAAGTCAGGGGTTTTTTTAATATGGCGGAAGCTGAGAGATTCGAACTCTCGAAGGGCTCGCACCCTTGCCGGTTTTCAAGACCGGTGCATTCAACCGCTCTGCCAAGCTTCCAAATTGTGGTGGCTATTATATACAAGTGAAATAACAATGCAAGCACTTTTTTACGTTAATGCAAAAATATTAGCAAAAGAAAGCTAAATAGAAAGTTAGATAACTATACTGAATACCTTGGCTTAACATCTTGGCTTCATACCATGCGCTGATATTAAGCAAAATATTGAAGCGAAAAACGCTTAATAACTCACCAATCCTGCGTCTAAAAATATTGATACAACGGATTGTTTTAGTACCTCCATGGGACTCATCGCAGCTTAACAATAATGTTGAAAATTACCTTGCTGATACGTTATCACATTGTTAATAACTCGCTGCTCTGGCACGTTACATAAGTCTATAAAAGCGTTGATGAATCGTAAAAAACCCAAAACAGTTGCGTTTTGGGTTTTTTTATGCGGCTAAAAATGCTTAAGGTTTTGCCGTATCGTTTGCTTTGGCTTCTGACTCATTGGCTGTCTCTTCAATCGCCTCAAAAATCACCTCATCAGGCACGCCTTGACGCTTAAGCTTTTCGATAAAACGGCTGTCTTTGGCGAGTGAATAGCCGACATTCTCAGCATCGAGTCCCCGGCGAATATATAAGCGAATCAAGCCTTGAATACGTGGAAACCCATGGCTTTTGGCGACTTGGGTAAGCAAATCCCGCATTTCTTCAGTGATTTTGATATGAATAGGAACCATGACTTGTTGATTTTTTTTGATTTTAGTAACCATTTGCATGCCTCGCGTGTGATCAATTTTTAGTAATGAAGCTAGATGTAACCAGTTTATCAATTAGACGGAAAATTTAGCACAATTAGATATCTTTAACCTAGTGTAATTATTTCATTGGCGAGAAACAAGCAAGGCAAAGGTAAAATTCCTACAAAAATCTTAGCCAAATGTTGGATTAGCTTAACGCTGCACGCGACAATCAGGCGAAATTTCTTTACAAAATTTGTTGTTCCCAATAGGTCTGTACCGATTTATCGCATTGATAAACCTTCTCAACGATGCGATCGGCAGGGGCATTATTTACTTTTTTTACCAATTCAACCCACAGCTCAGGCGTACCGAATTCAATAATCACATTGAACAGCGGCGTCATATCGCGCTGCAACAGCGATTGGTCAATCATATATGCCGCAAACACACACGCTTTCGGATTTTTATCGGACACTGCGCGATAAGCCATGCCATCAAGCAAGGCTGGCACGGTGATTTTGAATTCTGGTAAAAGCTGCATGGCTAAATGCGCGCTATCAGGCAGCTTGATAAGCTCAATAAATTGGGTGATTAAGTTTTCATAGTAAGATTTATCATCTGGCGACAGTTTACCTTGCTGATGATCGCTCACTAGCTGGGTGATGCGGTCTTTATTAATCGCTTGTTGTAGGGTCAAAAATTGAGATTGGGTAGGGGAAAACGACAATGTCATAAGTAGTATCTTATCAATAGTACCTTATAGTACTTTAGCAAGTGAGATAATAGGGTATAAAACAAAAGCGTGTTAAACAGCAAGTTGCTAAACTTTGCTCATAAAAAAACCCATTCACAAGGGAACGGGTTCAAAATAGACAACAGAATTTGGCTTGATTGGCTCTCCAACCTGGGCTCGAACCAGGGACACATGGATTAACAGTCCATTGCTCTACCGACTGAGCTATTGGAGAACAGATAATCAAGTGGTGCGTATATTACTGAGATTTAAAAAATGAGTCAAGCACTTTTTAGCAAAAAACATCAATAAAATTCATGATGCAAAATGACCCCTAGCAATCAAAATGATTCATAGCAATAATGCTAGATAAAAAATGCTACATAAAAAAAGACCTTTAACAACACTTGTTAAAGGTCTTTTTAATATGGCTCTCCAACCTGGGCTCGAACCAGGGACACATGGATTAACAGTCCATTGCTCTACCGACTGAGCTATTGGAGAATAAGCGGTAGAATTTTTTGTTAAACCTGCAAAAATCATCGCAGTGTTTAAGTGGTGCGTATTTTAGCAAATTAACCGTGACTGTCAAGCCCTATATCAAAAATATTCAGATTTTTTTATTATTCAACCATTCTATGGCTCAACGATTTTATTATTCAACCAGATTTCGGCTAGGAATCAGTCAGTTACTGATTGGCTATTGTGATGATAAGGCGAATTTGCTACTTTAGCGATTAAGGCATCACGGTATGGGTCAAGTTGATTCACAGCATTGATTCAAAGCTGCGTTGATTTATAGCTATGTTAATTCACAGCTAGGCTGCCGAGGTTGATAATTTTTTATGATAGTTGTTATATGAATTAAGAAGGATCGTCATTGTGCCAAACGCCATTGAATCAAATCAAAATTTGCAAGTTGCCCCTTTACAAAACGAACTTACCATGTCTGTGCTGATGACGCCTGATTTGGCAAACTTCACTGGCAATGTGCATGGCGGCGATTTATTAAAGATGCTTGACCAAGTGGCTTATGCTTGTGCCAGTCGCTATAGTGGTGGTTACGTGGTGACGCTATCGGTGGATCAAGTGATTTTTCGTGAGCCGATTCATGTAGGGGAGTTAGTCACCTTTTTGGCAAGCGTCAATTATGTGGGCAAAACTTCGATGGAAGTGGGTATTCGAGTGCAAGCAGAAAATATCCAAAACCGTACGATACGCCATACCAACAGTTGTTATTTCACCATGGTAGCGGTGGACCAACATGGCAAGCCAACCCGTGTGCCACCCCTGGAAATCAAAGATAGCTTGCAAGAATGTCGTCAAAAAGCCGCACAGATGCGTAAAGCATTGCGTTTTCAAAGTAACAATATTTCCCAATGTGATATCAAATAGGCAAAAGAATGCGTCATCAATATTCCTATAAAAAAATAAACAAATCGTTAAATCCATCAGGCTCATTAAATGCTAAAAAATTAGCCTTGCTAACTTTATTGACCTCGACTGGTATGACCATGCTGGTTCATCCTGCTTATGCCGAATTAATCATTCAAAACAGCCCAGTCAATGCTCAACCACCAGTTACGACTATCAATGAATTGCAAACCCAGCCCACGGATGCATCGCTTGACAAGCTTGTCAAGGTGCTACATATCGATAAAATGATTGATGAAATGCTTGCCCAACGTCAGCAAGCTGCCACTATGATGAAAGGGCTACCTCAAGAATTGCCTACAGATGAAAATGCGGGTATTTTTAGCCGTCATACGCAAAAACAACTTAAAAATATCTTTGTCAAATATAGCACCGTTTTGGGACAGCAACTAGACCAACCCATCTCTAAACAGCAACTGCAACAAGCCTATCAAGCGATTGCCAAAAAGACTTATACCCAAGCAGAAGTCGATGCCCTCAACCAATTTTATGAGACCCCAATGGGACAACGCATCTTGGGCAAACAATCGCAAGTTTCCAGTGAGTTTGTGCAGGTTATGATGCCGACCTTGATAGGTGACACAAGCCAATTTGAAAAAGCAATGCCAAGCTTGCAAAAAGATATCGAAAAAATCTTTAAATAACTAGTTGACAATCCATGATAAGTCTATATAATACGCGTCACTTCGATGATATTGAAGCAACTTGATTGGCTTATAGATTGCCTATCAGGGTCGTTAGCTCAGTTGGTAGAGCGTCTGCCTTACACGCAGAATGTCGGCGGTTCGAATCCGTCACGACCCACCAACCTATATCATCGTTATCAGCTACCGTGCAGTGGTAGTTCAGTTGGTTAGAATACCGGCCTGTCACGCCGGGGGTCGCGGGTTCGAGTCCCGTCCGCTGCGCCACTTATTTTAGTGGATTTAAAAACGAAGTTTTTAAAGTTTTATGCCTCAAATCTCCCCTGATTTGAGGTTTTTTTTGGCTTAAATTTTATACCAAGTTATTGATTTTAAAAAATATATTGTTTCATACATTTTTCTCTTGATGTGATTAGGAAAATTGATTTTGATTGTTAAGTTGAAAAGATATCTATTTTTAATATTTAAGTAAAACTAACGTGACCAAACGCTTGTGATCAAAACGTGACCATTTTGTGACCAAAAATTTTGGCTGACGGCTTGCAAGGTCACAAGCCGTTGTTGAAACACAAGAAGCCTAGCGAAAATCAAAAAATTAGCCACAACGACTAAATGCTTTGATGGAGTATTGTCAACTATTCTGGGAGGCGTGCATATACTTGAACAGTCGTCTTAAGTCATTGGTTTCCCCAAATAATACTAAAACCGTATCAGGCTCAATGACAAAATTTGGATGCACAATGCCGTCAATTTTGGATTTAGTTTGATTTCGACCAAATCCAAATTGGTTTTGGTGAAATGAAATGGTGGTTAACAGCATCACATTAAATTGATTGATTAAATCAAGCGCATGAACTGTTTTACCGTAAAATGTAGGCGGTGTCTGTATTTGAACGATGCTATAATCGTTATCGAGTTCAAACGAATCAATTAAGCCATTTAAGGAGAGTTTCTTTGCCCAGTGGGTTGCCGCCTCGTTTTCAGGTTGGATGATATCATCAACCCCCAATGCTTGTAGCACTTTTTCATGCAGTGGGTTAATCGCTCGGCTAATGATGTATTTGGCATTAAGATTTTTGAATAGGGCAGTGACCATCACGTTTTGCCCTTGGTCTTCACCAATGGTAATGAGCACCACATCTGTTTGGGCAATGGGTAACCCCGAGACGGCATTTTCACTGGTAGAATCGATACAAATCGTGTGCGAAATGGATTCTTTGTAGCGCTCGACTTTATCCATATCGATATCAATACCAATGACCTCATGCCCTTGACTGGTGAGTTTGGTGGCAAGTGATGAGCCAAAATTGCCTAGACCGACGATGATGTATTTCATATCTATACCTTATCAATTTATTTTTAGGTGATAATAATCTCTTCGCTGGGATAGCGATAGCTTTGATGCCTTGGGCGATTTAATAAGGCAATTAAGATGGTCAACGCCCCAACCCGTCCACAAAACATCAGCCCAATCAGGACGGATTTGCTAAACGCACTTAAATGCGGGGTGATGCCTAAGCTTAACCCTGTGGTGGTGTAAGCAGAAACACTTTCAAATAACACTTCTGTCATACTCATGTTGGGCTCTGCCCAGCGTATTAATGTACAACCAAACGCAATGATAATCACTGACAAACAGATAATCGCAAATGCCCGCTTCACTGAGATATCCGCAATTTCACGACGGAATACTTCGATACGAGAATAGCCGCGTGCCAGTGACACAATATTGAGCACAGCGACCGCAAAAGTCGTGGTTTTGATACCGCCGCCTGTAGAGTTTGGGGATGCCCCGACCCACATCAGTGCAATGGTAAGCATCACGGTCGGCGGCGCTAGCTGTGCCATGTCTACCACGTTGATTCCTGATGAGCGCGGTGCAGCTGCCACAAAAAACCCTGTCACAAGTTTGCCTATGACACTGGTATGCTCAGATAAAGTGCCTTGCCACTCAAAGGCAAGCACACTAACAAAGGCAAGCACTAGCAGGGACAAGGTCGTCACTAGACTAATGCGACTATTGATACTCAGTAGCCACGGCTTGGCACCATATCGTGAGCGGTTAGGAAACAACAGGCGCATCACCTGATGGCGCAAATATTCCACGACATTGGCAACTATCGCAAACCCCAACCCCCCAAACAAAAATGTCACCGCCACAACCATTTGTAACGGATAATTAAAGCGCACTTGTAACTCATATAAGCTATCACTCATCGTTGAAAAACCTGCATTACAAAATGCAGAGATAGCATGAAACACCGAAAAAAAGATGCGACGATGGATACTCATAGGGACATCAAGCATACTGAGATAAATCGCTATGGCTGCCACGGACTCCACCGCAAAGGTGACCGCAAAAATTACTTTGAGCGTCTTTAGTACATCACTCATACGATTGGCTGAGGTCACATGCCCAAGCTGCAGCTGTGTCTGATAACTGATGCGTCCCCGAAAAAAATAGCTAAAATAAGTGGCAAAAGTCAAAATCCCTAAGCCGCCCAATTGAAACAAACACATGATAATGATTTGACCCAATGGGGTAAAAAAAGCGCCGGTATCTTTTACCGCCAGACCTGTAATACACACCGCACTCGTGGCAGTAAATAAAGCATCGACAAACGCAATATGACCATACGTGGCATTTGGCATCATCAGCAAAAACGTGCCGAGCAAAATAAGCAATAAAAAACTTAAAATAAACAACTGGGCAGGGTGCGCGACAACTATCTTAAAGCTAAACTCCATCACCAATAACTGACGAATAAAAGAAACCAACAACGCAATTTTTATCAGCGATTTTTCAAACAAGAATTTGTATAAAAAAGAGCTGTTATCGGCAAAAAAATGTGTCACCAATAACGCAATGACTAATAAAGCAATGGACAAATCAAACGTGAGCACAAGCTTTGAGCGTATACCTTTTTGCACATATTGACTCAATAATTCAATAAAATTAAGCCCAAGCACGATTAAATAAAACGTCGAAGCCACGCCATGCAACCAAACTTTAAAATCAAACCCTGTCTCAATAATCGCAAGTAATACAGCGAATAAACTGCTATAAAATACCAGTTTATTAAACACACCCGATGGCTTGTCATGCATTGAGTCCAGCGCATTTTTTTTATTTTTTTTCAATATAAAATCAAACATCTTAAAGTTGACTTCCGTTTTACCCAAGCATAGTTGTTGTACTTTATACCGCAATTATACGTTTGAGAAAACTAGATTGAACAATGATTTAAAAAAAGTAGCGATGTTTTGACAAAATTACGTTGTTTTTGAGGCGGGCTAAAACACCAAGGTTACCGTTAAGCCTTGGGTGGTGGCAGTGGCTTGGGGGCTGTTGTCAACCACTTGCGTAGGACTGAGATAAATATCGATATTGGCTTGTTGGCAGATTTGATAAACAATCGATAAACCCAAGCCGGTACCGCCAATCCCCGTGAAACCTGAGTGGATACTTGTGTCTTTGGAGGAAAAAGATTTTTTGGCAGTATCGCTATGGGTTTGTGTGCTACTTGGTTGTCCTTGTCCTTGTGCTAGGGATGCGCTCGACGCATTTTGATTGACGCGGTAGAAGGGTTGAAAGACGTCTTGATAATGGGCTGCATCAATGCCAATGCCGGTATCGGCAACTTGGACGATGAGTCGTTTTGCGAGGTGATTAAGTGCATTGCTAGCGTTGTTCACCAACACCGGGGTCGGGGTCAATGCGTTGGCTAAATTGGTATGGGTGTTGCTTGATAGCTGCGTTAAGTCATCGATAGTCATCTGGTCAATGACAACCGCGATATTGCCTGTGGCTTGGGTGTATAAAATGGCATTTTGCAATAAGTTTTTGAGGAGGATAAACAAGGCGGTTTCATCTAGACTGACCTGCGTCGCGGACGCACCCAGCATGGCGAGATGGTTGTCAACCGACAGGGTTTGGTCTTTGCTATCGGCAATCGGCAATAGCAGTTTGATGGCTTCTCGTAGCACGGCTATTAAATCGGTAGGCGTGTGGGTGCGCTCGGTCAGCTGTGATTGCTGGGCGTCCATACGGGCAAGGGTGAGTAGCTGTTCCACCAAATGTTGATTGTGTTCCACTCTGACAGCGAGCTTATGAATGTTTTGTTTAAATTTGGCTTGCCTTGCAGGGTCATTATACATCGCCGCGTCTTGACTGTATTTTTGCAGTTGTTGCACTTGCAGCGAGATGGCGGTCAATGGCGAGCGTAACTCATGCGCGGCATCGGCGATAAAGCGATTTTGGTTTTGGATATGCGTGTCAACCCGTTGTAACAACGCATTGATTTCAATAACCAAGGGCATCAGCTCGCTGGGTAGAATTGAGCGATGTTGGCTGTCAGTGGGTAGCTCGATCAAGCTGAGATCTTGACCGTGACGTTTTGCCATTTGCCGAGCTAATATCTGAATCGGACGCAATACGCGCTTTAATACCCAGGGCAATAGTGCAAGCAGCAACAGGGTGGTTAGTAAAATTGGGATAATGGATTGCCAAGCCGATTTTAAGGCAATTTTTTTCTGCCATTCGACAGGTTGACGCACAAAAATCACCCGCCTTGGGGTGTCTTTACGAAAGACTTTCCAGATTTCACCATCGAGGGTTAATTCACTAAAACCGACAGGGGTATTAATCAATTGCGGGTGAGCCATTGGCTCAATAAAATTGGTGTCAATTTTGCCAAAACGGGCAGGGAAGATATCAACTTGCACACCGTCTTTAACGCCTTGATACTGTAGTACGTTGCTTTCATCATTGGGCGAGAAAACCGTGGTCGGCGTGCTACTGCTAGGGGCAGAAGCTATCATAGCTGGTATAGGTGGTCTAGGCGGTGGTAAGTCATGCGGTGCAAAATTGTTATCTGGGTTTGATAGCCGCCTATTAGGCTTCAGGTTACGGGGAGGGGGTCGCAGGGTTGAGCGCGAGCTAACCAGCTCAGCAAGATAGCTAAGATTGGTTTCTTGTGAGGTATTAAACTCTTGATAGGTATAGCAAAATACCGCAATCTGTACCAAAATGCCAATCGATAGTAACGTGCCAAGTATCCAAACCAACAATTGTTTTTGTAGTGATTTTTGCAACGATTTTTGCAAGGGCAGGGCGGTTTTTGTAAGGGTAGTCATGGTCATTTTCGCGGCTATTTGACGGTCATTGTCTGGATGTTTTTGAGCCTTTTTTCTATCGCTTTTTGTTAGTCTTGGGCTTCGGCACTGATATACCAGCCTAAACCCCGGATGTTTTTAATCCGTTTTTGACCAATTTTTTTGCGCAGCCCATAGATTAAAAATTCAATGGCATTGCTCTCTATCCCGGCTTCCCAATTGTAGATAGAATTTTCCAATTCACTTTTTGAAAACACTTTATCGGGCGCGGTCATAAAAGTGGTGAGCAGCATGTATTCTTTAGCGGTAATATCGATTTCTATGCCGTCACGTTTGAGGCGTTTGGCGTTGATATCAAGGGTTAAGTCGCCGACTTGTAGGGTGTTGTGGCTATTGCCTTGTGAGCGGCGCACCAACACGCGCATACGAGCGAGTAATTCACTCATCGCAAACGGCTTAGTCATATAGTCATCTGCCCCAGCATCCAGCCCTTTTACGCGGTCTTTGATTTGGTCTCGGGCGGTCAGCACCAGTACAGGCGTATCGATTTTGGCACTGCGAAGCGTCTCTAACACGCTCATGCCGTCAATTTCTGGTAAGCCCAAATCCAGCAAAATCACATCATACGATTCGACTTTGAGGGTCAAAATCGCTTCTCGCCCATCTTTTGCCCAGTCTACTGCATAGGCTTCTTCTTCTAGACTATCAATCAGACTGTCGGCAATGAATATGTCATCTTCGACGAGTAATACTCTCATTGGGTTACCTTTATACACGAATACTGTTCAATAAATAGACTATAACACAAAACACCGCCATTCTAAGAATGACGGTGTTGCTCATAGGCAAGGTTGCCATTTGGCACTCAATTATGGCTGAGTAGGCGCACGACGGTTGAGATCGTTAAGTGATTTGACATCGCTCACGGCACCTGTTTGGGCATCAACTTTGACATGATAGACTTCTTGACCTTTCACCACCTCAATCTGATAGCTTGGGGTTTTGGGTGATTGATTCTGGGTAGGGTTTGGTGCAGGCGGCATGCCTGTATTGCCCATTTTTGGGTCTCTGTTAAAGCGGCGGTGACCGTCACGAGGACCATGACCACCCATTTTACCCCGTTTATCCCCACCTAAATGGGCGCCAATGGCTTCACCACCCACTTGGTTCGCTGCCAATTGCATAGCGCGCTCTAGGCTGATATTAGTGGCAGGCGGCGCAGGTGGTTGATTGTTGGGGTTGCCCATGTTATTGGGTTGTTGCGGACGCGCTGGTCGTGATGGCATGGTTGCTTGGGTCACTTGACCATTAGAGGCATTGACGATATACAGTTGTGGTTGACCATTCGCATTAAGGGTCATAACCCGGTAGCCGACAATGTTGTCATAGGCGTTGTTGCCGCTACGGGCAGGGTTTGGGTTGGGTCGGTTGCTACTGTCATGATAGTGTACGCCAACAATGCGTGTGTTCGCGGCTTGTTTTCGTACCAAGGCGACTGCTTGAGTGGCACTGATGCTGGCATTGGCGGCTGCTTGAGCGTTGGCTTGCATGGCTTGTAAGCGTTGCTCAAAGTTCTTGGCATTGGCGGGATGGCGTTTTTGCATTTTTTGCGCTTGTGGTGCCGCTGAGGTGCTCGCACAGGCGGTGACTGTCGCACCTGTAACAACACTAAGCAAGGCTATACTAAGTCCAGTGGCTAAAAATGAGGGATTAAATTTTGCTAAGTTCATAGGTTTTCCTGCGGTTGTTAATATAGTTGTTGATAACCCTTGATTGGATAGTACTATCATACAAAAATTAAGACAGCAGAAACTTAGCGATAACGCAGAATCGGGCTAGGTAGGTTATAGCAATCGGATAAAAAATTTGCTTTAGATAAGCGCCCGCAACAATGTTCAAAAATGTTTTTATCAATTTTTTTGCCTGTCAAATCAAGACTTCCGCTGACAGGTTAAATGAAAACATCAGGCTCAGGTAATTGCACGATATTAATTGGACACTTAGTTTGCCAAAGATGGTGGGTGACAATGATTAAAATGCCTTGCTGCTGATGCTGCACCAGCATTTGCCACAGTGCTTCACGGCTTTTTTTATCAAGTCCAGCAAACGGCTCATCAAGCAGCAAGATTTTTTTTGGGCTAAGTAATAGCCGTGCCAAGGCAATGCGTCTGGCTTGTCCACCGGAAATGGCTTGCCCGTATTCCCCTAGCGGGGTCTGTAATTGTAGCGGCTGACTGCGCGCCCAGTCTTTGAGTCCAACCTTACCCAGCACTTGCCAAAGCTGTTCATCACTGGCATCGGCGTTGCCCAATCTTAAATTGGTCGCCAAGGTCTGGTCAAAAATATCAATCTGTTGCCCCAGATAACCTGTGAGGGCGGGCGTATTGTGCAGGGCTAGCCAATCTATCCCATTGAGCTCGATGCTGCCTTGTTGCGGTGCTAGTTCATGAGCTAGCACTTGTAACAGTGTTGATTTTCCCGCGCCCGAGCGCCCCGTAATCAATACCGGGATGCCTTGGGTGGCAGTCAAGCTGATAGCTTTGAAACCGACAATCGCCTGCGGCATTTTGGCAGCTAGCTGATTGATAGTGAGTGTGAGTGGCGCATCTAGGCGCGCCGCATTAATGGGTAAAGGGGCTAAATCATGGTTTAAATGATGGGTTAAATCAGGCTTTAAATAATGGTTAGATTGTAGCGAAGGATTGAGTAATTCATTGAGTTGATGTTTTGCTGCCAAACTATTGCCAAGGGCTAGCGAATGGGTGACTAACGGCGCTAGCAAGTCAGTCATGCCCATGATACCGAGGAATAGCGCAAGCAGCATCGGCACACTGATGACAAGGGGCGTGTGATAAAAACCCACTAACAAGCCGACCAAAACCGCTGCAATCAGCCACTGCATGATCAGCATGACCAATGACTGGGCGCGCTGGATGCGCTTTTGCTGATGCGTATGTTGAGTGTCGAGGCTGTTAAAAGCAGTCAATTCGGATTGCCAGCGCTGCCAAATCAATAAATGGGTAAGCGCCGATAGCGGATTGAGCAAACTGACACGCCTAGACTCTGCCAATGCCTGATGAGCGCGGGCGTGCTTGATACTGCGCCATGTCAGCATGGCAGGCAGCATCAGACCCGCGATTAAAAATATGGGGATCAGCACAGGGCTAACCTCATACTGATAAAGTAAGGTGGCTACTAGCAAGCTAGCGGTTGTCGCGACTAGCCAAGGTGATACCACGCGCAGTGGCAACTCATTGAGTACCTCAATATCATGGGTTAAACGGTGCATAGCATGGGTAGATTGTAGGGTACTTGATAAATTTGCCAGTGGCAGGCGTGCAAACTGGTTAAAAAACCGCACTCGCAGCCGCTGCAACAAACCAAACACCGCATGGTGGGATACCATCATTTCACCATAGCGTCCTGCGGTACGTACCATCGCCATCACACGGATAATCGCTGCCGGTACCAGATAATTAAAACTGTGTGAGCCCAGCGCCACTATCCCCGCCATTGCTGCCGCAGAAATAAACCACCCTGACGTCATCAATAGCCCAATCACCGATAACGCAGTCATTATGCCTAACAAGGCAGCAATGAGCCATTTATCTAACTGCGTGCTAAATAGCTGGGTTAAACGAAAGGTTTGATGACTGTTTGCTTTTTTTTGCGGATGAGTTTTGACAAAGCTATTTTGATTAATAAGCCTATTTTCACTAGCAAGTTTATTTTCACTATTATGTTCTTTGTTAGAGGCTGTCATACCGTTACGCCTTCGCCAAAGTAGATACAATATCAAGGCTTATTTGCCGATTCAGCCAAGGCAGGTTTGTGGCATCGTGCGTCACCCATAGCACGGTTTTCCCCCTAGTCACTTGTTGTAATAGCCCATTAATCTCGGCTGCGGTATCACTGTCTAAATGCTCAGTGGGTTCATCGAGTAGCCAAAGGTGAGCGTCTTGTAAGAGTAACTGGGCTATTGCCAGTCGCCGCTGTTGTCCACCGGACAAGCCGCTACCACGCTCACCCAACTGAGTATCTAGCTGATTTGGCAGTGCTTTTATCAAAGGTTTTAAGCCCACTTGCGTAAGAATTTGCCATAGTTTGTCATCACTGGCGGTTGGGTTTGGCAGGCGCAAATTATCGGCGATACTCATCGGCAGTAGCATGGTTTGCTGTGACAAATAGGCGATTTGGTGGCGAAATTGCGTGGAATTGATGGTGTTAAAATTTTGGTTATCAATAAAAATATCGCCTTGGTAGGCACAAAAACCCAAAAAAATTTGCAATAGGGTGGATTTGCCGCTGCCACTTTGACCGACAATCGCCAACCGTTCCCCTGCGGCAATAGTAAAACTTAACGGTGCGAGCCGTGTGCGTTGCTGATGATTGACCCAAATATTATCCGCGTCAATGGCAGGGGGCGCGGTTAACAAAAAATGGTTAGCTTTTGTGTTTTCCGCTGACGAAAACGCTAACAACGGTGATAATTCAGCAATCGCACCTTCCGCTTGCGCTTTGACATGATAATCCGCGCCCAACTGACGTAGCGGGGCATAAAATTCGGGTGCCAACAGCAGTAAAAATAGCGCCGACTGGTAAGGCACAGGCACCGTATTTTTTTGCCAAGGTAAAATACCGATTAAACCAAAACCCAAATACACGGCAAGTAGCGCAATCGACAGCGCGGCTAACAGTTCTAGCGCGGCGGTGTTTAAAAACGCAATTTTGAGTACCGACATGGTGCGCATACGGTAGGCCTCGGCTGAGGCGTCGATGTCTTGACTCGCGTGCCCGACAGCATCCAGCCGTTGCAGTGTCGCCGTGCCACGCAACCAATCCAAAAATCGCCCGCTCAGCTGTGCCATCGCAGCAAATTGTTGTCGACTTTTACGGGCGGTGGCATGACCAATTAATACCATAAATACAGGAACTAGGGGTGCGGTCAGCAGTAGAATCAGCGTCGCTATCCAGCTTTGGGTCGCAGCGGCGACTAATAGCATGATAGGTGTGGTCACCACAATCAGTCGCTGCAGATAAAAACGGCTGACATAGCCCGTTAAGGCGTCACATTGCTCAATCACCATACTGGCGAGCCCGCCATCACTGCCATACTGGTCGCGCGCTGCACCTACTTGTGCCAGTTTTTCAACTAGCGTTTTTCGTAGAATGCTGGCTACTTGTAGCCCCGCGTCTAACGCCAGCTGATCTTTGCAAAAATGCAGTAAAGGACGTAGCAACAGACACCCTAGTAGCCACGGCAGATAATCAAAAAATACGTCAGTGGCAGGGCAGTGATGGGTGATTTGTGTTAACCAATTTGCAAAGATGACCGCAATCAGCCATGACTGCACAATCAATACGAGCGTGGACACAACTGACAGTCCCCATGCCATATAAATCGGTCGCTTTGCCATATTGGCATACTGACGAAGAGTTTGGTTGACAGCAGAAGTTTCAGACATGGTTGGTTAATAGTAACGATAAAATCAATGGACACATCATAGCGTATCAAGCGCTTGTTAGATATGGCGTAATGCTCATCAATGCAATGAGCGTAAAAAATGTAAACACATTACCCACCGATAAGGGTTGATAAAACCTTGATAAAGGCATATAAGAGACAGTTAAATAAAGCGTTGAACGACCGAGCTACTTTAAAATACTACCCTCAAGAGACCCATAAACTATTATTCATTCAATTATCACCATCTTTGACAGGGTATGAGAAAATGGTAGCAGCAACGCCATACTCATCATAGTATTTTGTAGTCAAGTGCGACATTATGCCACATGACAAATAATTTATCATCCGTTGCCGTAAAACCACCGCCTTTAGGCGGTGGATATAAGGCAACTTGTACACTATAACGCTTGCTTAAATTTTGCTAAAATAATTTGCATGAAAACACTCAAGTTACGCATACGAGACAAACACATAAACCAATTAAATCGCCTAAGCGGTTCGGTCAATTTCGTATGGAACTACGTCAATGACTTGAGTTACAAGCATCTGCAAAAGACTGGCAAGTTCTTTTCAGCTTATGATTTGAACGAATACACCAAAGGTAGCGGTGAGTTACTAGGCTTGCATAGTCAGACTATTCAGGCAATCAATGAAACCCATGCCAAAGCTAGAAAACAATTCAAAAAAGCTAAATTGTCATGGCGAACCAATAACCCAAAATCAAAACGTAAATCGCTAGGTTGGCTACCATTCAAACAATCGGCTATTAAGCACATTACCACGCACCAAACAAGTAAAAAAGGCTTAAAATCCACCTTACAGCTTAGTTTAGCCAAAGGGCAAAAGCTAATCATCGACCTATGGGACAGCTACAACCTTAGCCTATATCAAATTAACACACTAGAAATCGTCCAAGACAGCCGTAACCGTTGGTATGCCTGTATCACTGTCAAAGACTATCCCAAACAATCATGCGGAACAGGTAGTGTAGGCATTGACTTAGGACTTAAAGACAGTGCTACCGCCTCAAACGGTGACAAACTCACCATCAAGCAAACGCTCAAATATGCCAAAGATTTAGCCATTGCTCAACGTGCCAAAAACAAACAACGTGTTAAGGCAATCCATGCCAAAATCAAACATACACGCCAAGACCTCATCCATAAATTCACCACCCAATTAGTCAAAGATAATGCGCTAATCGTGGTCGGTGATATTCAGAGTAATCAATTTAATAGTAAAAAAGGCAAACTCGCCAAATCGGTTTACGATGCAGGCTGGTTTGAACTCAAACGACAACTGACCTACAAATGCGAGAACGCAGGTTGCCGTTTTGAAATCGTGAATGAGAGATACACGACCCAGCGATGTTCGTGTTGCGGTGAAATCACCGCCAATAGTCCGAAAGGTAGAAAATCGCTTGGAATAAGAGAATGGATATGTGCTTCGTGTGGCACATGGCATGATAGAGATATCAATGCCAGTCGGAACATTCTTGCGGTCGGGCTTGACCGTCTTGTGGAAGGAATCCCCTTGCTTTAGCAAGGGGAGGAAGTCAAATAATGTTTGTAAATAAAAACATTACCCTTTTTAACCACGCATGAGGGTAATTGACATCTCAATTGGTTGTCAAACCAAGGAGTCAACATGATAACAGAACACCTCGTCGATATATCCCGTCTGCAATTTGCAGTCACGGCGTTATATCATTTTTTATTTGTACCACTCACACTGGGCATGGTGTGGCTGCTGGTCATCATGGAATCCATGTACGTGATGACAGGCAAAGAAGTGTGGAAAGACATGACACGTTTTTGGGGCAAACTGTTTGGCATCAACTTTGCCTTGGGTGTCACCACTGGCATCACCATGGAATTCCAGTTTGGTACCAACTGGGCGTACTACTCACAATATGTCGGCGATGTTTTTGGTGCGCCGCTTGCCATTGAAGGCTTGATGGCGTTTTTTTTAGAATCGACCATGGTCGGACTGTTTTTCTTTGGTTGGGATAGACTGTCGCGCGGACAGCATTTACTGGTGACTATATTGATGGCACTGGGTACCAATCTATCCGCGTTGTGGATTTTGATTGCCAATGGGTGGATGCAAAATCCGGTTGGCGCGGAGTTTAATTACCAAACCATGCGCATGGAAATGACCGATTTTGCGGCAGTATTATTTAACCCTGATGCGCAAAACAAATTTGTGCATACCGTCTCTGCCGGCTATACGGTGGGCGCGACCTTTGTGCTTGCCATCTCAGCGTGGTATCTGCTCAAAAAACGCGATGTCGAATTTGCCAAACGCAGCTTTCAAGTCGCGGCGGCATTTGGTTTTGCGTCGATTTGTAGCACCATCGTGCTGGGTGATGAGTCGGGTTATTCTATTGGCTTGGCACAGCAAACCAAAATGGCAGCGATAGAGGCGATGTGGGAAACCGAGCCTGCGCCTGCCAGTTTTAATTTGATTGCCGATATCAACCAAGCCGAGCAAAAAAACAACTGGGCAGTGCAAATTCCGTATGTGATGGGCTTGATTGGGACGCGCTCGCTGGATACCCCGATTTTGGGCATCCATGACATCAAAATCATCAATGAAAAACGTATCATCAATGGTCAAAAAGCGGTGCTGCTACTGGAGCAATTACGCAGTGCGCCCCCAGGTTCAACCCCAAATCCTGTGACAGTGGCTGAATTTGAAAAGGTAAAAAAAGACTTGGGCTTTGGGTTATTGCTCAAACGCTATTCGCCAGATGTCAGCAAAGCTACGCCTGCAATGATTAAACAGGCCACCGATGCCACCATTCCGCCTGTTGTCCCGATGTTTTGGTCATTTCGTGCCATGGTGGGCTTGGGCTTTTTATTGTTGGCATTGTTTACGATTAGTCTTTGGTCAAGTGTCAAAGGCAACTTTATCGAAAAACCTTGGCTGTTACGTTGGGCATTATTGATGCTGCCTGCGCCTTGGCTTGCTGCTGAATTTGGTTGGTTTGTTGCTGAGTATGGGCGTCAACCTTGGACGATTTATGGCATGTTGCCGACCTATTTTTCAGTCTCCAACATTAGCGTGGCGAATGTGTATGCCTCGCTGGCGGGATTTGTTGGTTTTTATACGGTGCTGCTGATGATTGAAATGTACTTGATGGTGAAATATGCCCGTAAAGGACCCGCCAGTCTAGGAACGGGCAAATACTACGGCGAAGACACTCACAAGGTTCATGTGAGTCCTTCATTAAATTTGAGCCCTAAGACAGCCGAGGTGAATCATGTTGTTTGATTATGAAACACTCAAAATTATTTGGTGGTTATTGGTCGGTGCGCTGCTGATTGGGTTTGCTATCATGGATGGGCATGATATGGGCGTGTGTTCGTTACTGCCTTTTGTCGGCAAAGATGATGAAGAGCGCCGGGTGATTATCAATACCATCGGTCCGCACTGGGAGGGTAACCAAGTATGGTTTATCACCGCAGGCGGCGCGATTTTTGCGGCATGGCCGATGGTGTACGCCACTGCTTTTAGCGGTTTTTATTGGGCGTTAATGGCAGTGTTGTGGGCGTTGTTTTTCCGCCCAGTGGGGTTTAAATATCGCAGTATGATACACAATCCAACCTGGCGAAAAGCGTGGGACTGGGCGTTATTTGTCGGTTCATTTATTCCGGCTGTGGTGTTTGGCGTGGCATTTGGTAATTTGTTTTTAGGCGTCCCCTTTAGTTTTAACAACCATTTGGTATCGACTTACACAGGCTCATTTTGGGCATTGCTTAATCCATTTGCCCTACTGTGTGGCTTGATTAGTGCGTCTATGTTGATTATGCAAGGTGGGGCGTATTTGGCGCATCGCACCCTTGATGAGGTACAAAATCGTACCCTTAACTACGCTGCTATCAGTAGTCTGGTGATGGCGGTGCTGTTTGTGATAGCAGGGGTATGGATACAATCGATTGACGGCTATCATATCACCAGCCACATTGACCCCCAAGCCTTGCCAAATGTGCTTAATAAAGAGGTGACACGTCAAGCGGGCGCATGGATGGCAAATTATCATCAGTATCCGCTGGCATGGGCATTCCCTGTACTTGGTGTCATCATGCCGCTTGTCACAGCGATATTGTTAAAAGCGCGTAAAACCTTGAGCGCATTTATCGCCTCCAGTATTGCTGTGCTTAGTGTGATTATGACCGCAGGGGTGGCGTTATTTCCGTTTGTCATGCCATCCTCTAGCGATCCACGTTCAAGCTTGACGGTTTGGGACAGTGTATCGAGTCATCTTACCTTGATGATTATGTTGGTTGTCGTGGTGGTGTTATTACCGATGATTGTAGGTTACACCAGCTGGGCATATAGCGTGATGCGCGGTAAAGTAACCAAGGCTTATGTTCGAGAGCAAGAGCATTCACTTTACTGACCCAAATCAAGGCAACTTAATAGGAGAACACAATGTGGTATTTTGCGTGGATATTAGGATTGGGGTTTGCGGTATTATTGGCGATTTTAAACGCGCTGTGGCTTGAAAATGCCGATGCGCGTAATAAAGCCTTTAATCCAAAAGCGCAGGACGATAACCCCACCAATGATGGTACGGTGACAGAAGGCAATCCCACTGAAGATATCCATAAAACAGGCAACACTTCAGATAACGAGTCCTAATAGCCATCAGCCATTAGCGCTTTAAGTCACCATGGCTTAAAGCGCTTTTTTATGCGCTTTCAAAACCCGCTATTTTTTAATTATTTTCTTATTTGGTACACAATTTGCATTCGCTGTCTTGGCAAAACTGATTAATACTTGAGCGATAATTTTTTATCGAGGGCATAAGGGCATAAGGGCATAGGGGCAAAAGTTTCATGAGAAAGTTAAACAATACGGTTCAACGGCATAAAAGTAAACGGTTTAATAAAGCCTATAAATGGCTATTATCGGTGATGGTTTTTTATCAGTTTTTATCAGCATTCCTCGGTGTACGCTGCGACGCCCACCAATGAGCAGCTATATGACTACCAAAATGTGATGTGGGTGGTTATTGGCGGTTTGCTGGTGTTCTTTATGCAGGCGGGCTTTGCGCTCATTGAATCAGGCTCAGTGCGTAGTAAAAATACCGTGAATGTGTTGATGAAAAACTACACCGACATGGCGATTGGCGGATTAATTTTTTATATCTTGGGCTATGGTTTGATGGCAGGCAACAACCCCACAGGTTACGTGGGTCAAAGCGAGTTTTTACCAGAGCAGCTTAGCAATATGCAATGGGCACATTTGTTTTTTCAGATGATGTTTGCTTCCACCGCCGCCACCATTGCCAGTGGTGCGATGGCGGAGCGTATTAAATTTTCAGGGTATCTGATTGGTACGTTGATGACTTGCGGACTGATTTATCCCGTCGTAGCAAGTTGGGCATGGGGTGGTTATTATGGCGGTCAAGGCTGGCTTGCCCAGCTTGGATTTATTGATTTTGCCGGCTCTTCAGTGGTGCACTCTGTCGGTGGGTGGCTAGCGCTAGCGGGTATTATCGTCCTTGGACCGCGTATTGGTCGCTTTGCCCCTGATGGCACGCCGCGTTTGATTGCCGGTCATAATCTCACGCTTGTCACCTTAGGCGGCTTTATTCTATGGTTAGCGTGGTTTGGGTTTAACGCAGGTTCTACACTGACCAGCTCAGGCAATTTGGGCAAAATCATGCTAAATACCCACCTAGCAGGGGTGAGTGCGGTGACGGCTTATCTGGTGATTTCAGGGGTGATGCGTAAAGCGATTTTATTGAGTGATACGATCAATATCAGCCTTGCAGGGTTGGTCGCCATTACCGCAGGCTGTGCGACCATGTCGCCTGTGTTTGCGATTGTTACCGGTGTTGGTGCATGTTTGGCGTATTTGGCGGTGAAGCGGTTGTTGGACAATGTTCAAATGGATGATGCGGTGTATGCCGTTGCCGTGCATGTGGGCGGCGGTGTGTGGGGTACGCTGGCGGCAGGGCTGTTTTATGAAGGTGATTTATTCGACACCCATCGTATCATCGTACAGCTGATGGGCATCGGGGCAATGTTTGTCTGGTCGTTTGGACTAGGTATGGTGGTGTATTTTGTGATTGAAAAAACCATCGGTCTACGGGTACTTGCACAGCATGAGCAACGCGGGCTTGACTTTACCGAACATGCTGAAGGGGCTTACCCTGAATTCCAAGATAGCTTATTTAGTCAGCAAACGCTAGCTGAGCGGCACTAGTTTTAAATTTTTGCGGTGCCTGTATGCTCCGTCATCACAGGTGCCCGACCCAATACAGTCATTTGCGTCAATTGTAATTTTATTAACTTTAAATATTTGGCACCGTCATGAACAAAGAAGCTACTATCAAATCTGCGTTAACACCGTTTTTAAAAGATGCTGATATACGTAAAGCCATGGACATCTTTCATAAAGATTATGCCGATATTACGCCTTACCAAATCCAGCGTTTTGTGCATGAAATTACGCAAGACAACGCAACCAAAGAATATCGCTCAAATATCCGTCGAAGTTTGATGAAAGCGCTGAGTGATTATCAAATGGGTGCAGCTAACCCGCAACCAATAACCCATGATATCCCTAATTTGGGGCAAAATAAGCCAGTAACTCACCCATCATCCAGTCAAGTAGCTATCTCTAACCAAAAACCTGACGCAATATCTAGCCCAATATCTAAACCAATATCTAGCCAAATAGCCGCCTTCGAGTTACTGATTGATAGTTTTATGGCGCAATTTTCACCATTATTGTGCAGCCAAATTTTAGACAGTGTCAAGCAGACAATTCATCAACATCATCATTCATCAAAATCCCGTGGTTTTGGGCTATTAGCTCGCAAGGCAGAAACCAATCAGGCTTTAACCTTAACCATGATTCACTTTTTTGATCAGTTTTTTGGTGGTGATAAACAAAGTGCGTTGACAATGTCGTTGACCGATGCGGATACAGCAGGATTTAGAACTATCTTATCGTTATTTTATCAGCAAGCGTGTCAATGGGCAGGCCCTACTGATGCAGATATTGCTTTGGCGCAGGCAAACAAGATTACCAAAGCCAAGTTTGACGTATCTTTGGTTGAAAAATTTATGTAAAAATGCCGTTTATATAAATTACTGCGGATTGACAGTATCGTAGTACATTTTTTATGCAGACCCAAAAATGCTAAATGGCAAGTTCCCAGTCCATTTTATTTCCAGGTCCACTTTAGAGAGTTTGGCGCTGCGCTTGATGCTGTATTGTAGCTTAATTTTATGAGACCAATTATAGGTTTCATAAGATTAAGTTTTTTTTAACCGATGAAAATTTATTGCAACTGGCCTCTCTCACAAGTTTTCGGAAAATATTATGAATCATCAAATTCAGTATTATGTTTACGCCAGTAAAATAAATTTGACCCAAATTTTTGACCACAATTTATTCACTGACATTCGCGAGCAAGCCCAGTCCAACAATCAACACCATCATATTACGGGGTTTTTATTGTTTAAGGATGGCAAATTTTTGCAGTATATTGAAGGTCAAAAAGCGCTCTGCGAGCAATTATTCAACACGATAAAGCAAGACCTACGACATAAAGAGATGGTGGTGCTAGACTAGGGGCAGTTAGAAAAAAGCTATTATCAGCAATGGCTGATGAACTGTTATAACATGGATGAAAAAACCCAAACCCTTGAACTGCTTAATCTTCCAGATATGGTGTACGACTTTGATATTTATCATTGGAGCCAAGCTCACGTACATGAAGTGATGTCACTAATGGCAAAAAACCATTTGCTTGGCATGACGCCCCAAACAGGCAGTTTTTTCTCGGTGGTTTATCGCCGCTTTATGGGGCAGAACAAAAAATATTTAATCATTCAACTGCTGATATTAGGTATGTTTTTCATCAGTTTATTGTTTTTAAAAAGCAACCATTAAAATTAACCATTGATTAACGCGATAGGGTATAAACCGACAGTGACGACTACCAAATACCCAATAAAGGCGGCGGAAAAATTGAGTTTAAACCGCGTCACTATCTTGCGCAACGTCTGATGGTTAGCCTATTTTGCCATCAGATTGGCAAAAATCTACAGCTCAATGAACAACATAAATATCACCAACCATGGCACCGTGATGACGGTGAGCATGAAAAAAAGGTGTTTTTTGACATGGTGTTTGATGATGGCGCCGATATAGCTTCCTGCTTTGACCTGGTAGGGGGCAATATCAGCAGCATCGCGCTCATAGAATGCGACCATGTCATTGAGTAATTGCTCGACCTGTTCGGTCTGCCATTGGTAGGTTTCAAACTGTGCTAACAGCTCGCTAATCACTGGGGTTGTATGGGATATGTCAGGTGTCACACATAGCATATCGCATTGCTTAAAGCGTTTAGAATGGGTCGTACCTTGATGGATAAGATGAATTTTATGGTGGCGTTTATCATGGGTGATAGCGAGGTACAAATTCGCTATATACATTTCACTACCTTCCATAAAATGCAGAAAGCGACCATCTTTGAATAGGATAAAACCCATGATGCCGGTTTTTTGGTTATTATCTCTGGCACTTTGATAAATCTGGGTAAATGTGCTGGGCTTTAAAGCGGCTGACCAAGTAAGCGAACTGGTATAAGTCAGGTAATAAGTAGGGGGAGACATCATCGTAGAACTCCTCAGCCATACTCTTTATATGTTACTTTGAGTGTAGCATAATAATTTTTAATGTTATTATTAATTTAGCATCTTTTATTAAAACTAAAGTATAACCCTTAATTCATACAAAAATAAATTAAAGTTTATAAATCTTTTTAGGGTAAAAAATTTAATTATTTTTATGATGCTGTGTTTGCATATCTGTGATTAGCTCATTCACCTCCGATGACTGCCAATCGGTGGGGGTAAACGCTTGAAATAGTCGGCTAATGGATAAATTATTCACATCCTTATCAATGTCAATACAGTACATATCCCATTTTTTGAACCGCGGCTGCTCTCGATGACCCTCAGTAATTATTTTTAACTGTTTATGGCGATAATCTTTAAGTAAATCTTGGTACAGGTGAGTGACCAATGCCTTATCCCCTTCCAAATATTGAAAAAAATGCCCATTTTTGAATAGCAAAAATCCCGTGATGTGTTGGGCATGATTGTTTTGCCTAGAAATCTGCTCGATAGTTTTGAAAGTAAACGAATTAATCGCGCCTAGTAAGGTGATTTTACTGGTGTAGGTTAAATAATAAATAGCATCACACATAACGATATCCAACATAAGGTTACCGCTGTTACCAATTCACTACAGCGGGCATTTGATTAACGCTTATAAGCGATTATACTTAGCAAAAAGCCATTTTCTTACATAAATATTTAATCATTTCAAATTTAACGTTCTGATTTGAAAACGTAATTGCTTAAAAAAGCGAAACCCTTAACAAAGAGAAACCTATGCCAAATTCATCGACCCACGCTACAAAACACCCGTCATCCGCCACCGTCCGCTTGAATAAATACAAAATTGGGGCTGCTGCGGTTATAGCCCTTGTGGGGTTAAGTTTGACAGGCTGTCAGGCCATGGCGACAAAAAACGCACCAATCGCAGCAAAAGCTGATAGCACTAGCACGGTATCAAATGGCATTAAAACCATCAAAAATATTGCCTATGGCACAGATGCCCGCCAACAACTCGATATTTATACGCCTGCAGACGGTCAGCGTCACCCTGTTTTGATATTTGTATACGGGGGCAGCTGGCAACATGGCAAACGCCAAACCTATGGCTTTGTCGGTAAGCAGTTTGCCAAGTCGGGCTACACCACAGTGGTGGTGGATTATCGCTTAGCCCCTGCAAACGTATTCCCAGATTATGTGCTCGATACAGCTAGCGCCATGGGGTGGGTGTATCGCAATATCGCTCAATATGGCGGCAATCCTAATCAGCTGTTTGTCATGGGGCATTCGGCAGGGGCATTTAATGTGGTATCTGCGGTGGATGATAGCCGCTTTTGGAAAACCACCGGCATTCCCAACAAGGCAATATTAGGCGTGATTGGACTAGCAGGGCCGTATGATTACGATTTTCGTAGCGGTACGACCAAAGTCGCCTTTCCAGCTGATAGCACCCGCCAGCAAGTGATGCCTGTTTATCATATCCGCCAAGATGTACCCCCGCATTTGTTGGTGACAGGCAGTAAAGACACCCTTGTCTACCCACAAAATGCTGATAGCCTACAAAAAGCGCTGACCCAAGCAGGCGGCAACGTGGAACGGGTGCAAGTCCCTGCCACTCATGCAGGCATCGTCATTGGACTGGCAACACCGTTACAGTCGTTTTATCCCACCTTTAACAAGGTCAATGATTTTATGCAGCGGCATTTGCCAACAGCGCAGTGAGAAAAATTTCTAACAAAAATTTCCAAGAAAAAATTTAAAGCTAGCAAATTTTAGCGAGCAACGCAATTCAATGCATACCACAGCCAAGCCAGTAGCCTCAAATGCAATGCGATAAGAGAATTAAAACCGAGTTGAGTTAACCGACTCGGTTTGTATTTTTATGCAATTATTTATGCCATTTTCCATCCAGTCTTTGTTGCAACTTTTACTGCCTAGACAGCTGCTGCAACATAATGACGCTATTGCCGATAACTGCTATCCGCTTATAATAAACGGCATTGACCCGCTTATCATAAAAAAGTTCTCAATATCCTCATAACGACATAACGAACAGGACATCCTGATGCTACCACTCAAAGACCCCTCATTACTGCAAACCCAATCCCTCATTGACAACCAATGGACGGACGCTACGACAGGCGACACCATTGATGTCACCAATCCATTTGACAACCAAGTGATTGCCACCATACCCAGCCTAGAAAAATCCCAAGTCATCGACGCCGTCGCCATCGCGCACAAAGCGCAAATAGACTGGGCACAAAAAACCGCCAACGAGCGCGCAGCCATTTTAAACAACTGGGCGGATTTAATCGACCAAAATAAAGAAGATTTGGCGACCATCATGACAGCCGAGCAAGGCAAGCCAATCACCGAATCGCGCGGTGAAATCGGCTATGCCAATAGCTTTATTCGCTGGTTTGCCGAAGAAGGCAAACGCATCTATGGTGACATCATCCCTAGCACCAACAAAGACCTACGCTACGTGGTGTTAAAACAACCGATTGGCGTATGCGCAGCGATTACCCCTTGGAATTTCCCAGCCGCCATGATTACCCGCAAAGTTGCCCCTGCCTTAGCTGCTGGCTGTAGCATAATTGTCAAACCTGCCACTGAAACACCCTTGACCGCATTAGCACTGGGCGAACTTGCCATACGAGCAGGTTTACCTGCAGGCTTGCTACAAATCGTTACCGGTAAATCCTCAGTGATTGGCGAAGTGCTCACCCAAGATGAACGCATCCATAAACTATCCTTTACCGGCTCTACCGAAGTCGGTCGCACTTTGATGGCGCAGTGCGCCTCCACCGTCAAAAAACTCTCGATGGAGCTAGGGGGTAATGCCCCATTTATCGTATTTGATGATGCCGACTTAGAAAAAGCGGCAAGTGGGCTTATCGCTTCCAAATACCGTAATGCTGGACAAACCTGTGTCTGTGCAAACCGTGTCTATGTGCAATCAAGTATCAAAGACAAATTTTTAGCCATCTTTAAACAAAAAGTAGAAGCCTTAAAAGTCGGTAACGGTATGACAGAGGGCGTAAATATCGGTCCGCTCATCAACCAAGATGCATTGGACAAAGTCGAGCAGTTACTTGAAGATGCGGTCAATAAAGGCGCGACCGTGGTCACCGGTGGAAAAAAACACAGCGCGTCAGATTTAAGCTTTGAACCAACTGTTATCACGGGTATTACCGATGACATGGACATCGCCAGCCAAGAGATTTTTGGTCCGATTGCGCCCGTGTTTGTGTTTGATAGCGATGATGAAGTGATTGCCCATGCCAACAACACGATTTATGGACTAGCGGCGTATTTTTACACCCAAAGCGTTGCGCGTTCGTGGAAAGTGTGTGAGGGGCTTGAATACGGTATGGTTGCGCAAAACACAGGGCTGTTATCCACGGAGGTCGCACCGTTTGGGGGTGTCAAACAATCCGGTTTCGGTCGTGAAGGCTCAAAATATGGCATTGAAGACTATGTGACTACCAAATATTGGTGTATTGATGTGCAATAATAGTTCAATCGCCCAAATTCATGGCATACGTTGCCATGATTGGGCGTGAGATTGAACGCGCTGATTTAGCTTATTGGTTTTTGCAATTAGCGCTTTAGGATTTTTACTAGGCGATATCAAATACTTGGCGCAGATATGCCAAAAAGGTATCGTTATCGGTCATGGTTTTGCCTGGGCTGTCGGATATTTTGGCAACCGATTGCCCGTTACATTCAACCAGTTTTAGGACAATGTTGAGCGGTGTTTACCCCATATGTAGCATGGTAAATTTGTATAAATCCGTGTCCAACAAAGATTTAATAATCGCCATCACTCATCCTAAATTCTGTAACTATCGATATGAGTGACTACTTTAGCATTAAATCGCTTGGATTGTAGAAAATCTGACTCGGTGCTTGGCATTATGGTTGGCTGGGCGTTTCGACTTTAATTTTATTGACGGCATGGTATTCACGGTTAAAATACACCAAGCCTGTCTGGTCTTTGCCTTGTTGTATGGCTTCGATACGACAAATAAAAATCCCGTGTGTGCCGACTTCTTGGATTTGCTCGATTTGGCAATCAAAGCTCGCCAAGGCATTGTCCAAAATCGGTGATTGGGTCATCAAGGTATGCCATGTGCCATGCTCAAAGCGCGCTTGCGCTTCAAGTTTGGAGGCAAAAACCGCAGATAATGGTGCATGATGGTCGGCCAGCACATTCACTGCCAATACCTTGTTTTGCACGAAATATTCATACGAGCGTGAGGCGGTATTCATACATACGAGCAAGGTCGGTGGGGTATCGGTTACACTGCACACCGCCGATGCAGTAAAGCCATGACGACCCGCAGGGCCATCGGTAGTGACCACATTGACGGCAGCCGATAACATCGACATGGCATTTCTAAAATCAGTAACGTCAACCATTATTTTTTCCAAAGTACTTTTTAAATGATTAGGTCGTCCAATTGATGCGTGGCTAAATAGTCATTTCGGACGAGCTTGGCGCCTTGTGCTAAGGCAGACAACTTGCCTTGTGCCACATGACGGGGGAGCGGCGCCATCCCGCAATTGGTACAAGGGTACAAATTTTTAGCATCCACAAACTGCAAGGCTTTATGCAGCGTTGCTGCCACTTGCTCAGGCGTTTCTATCTGATGCGTCGCCACATCAATCGCGCCCACCATCACTTTTTTGCCACGAATCAATTCGATAAGTTCCATCGGTACGCGCGAATTGTGACATTCTAGCGACACCATATCAATCGCCGATTGTTGTAGTTTGGGGAAGATGGCTTCATACTGTCGCCATTCACTGCCCAAGGTTTGTTTCCAATCGGTATTGGCTTTGATACCATAACCATAACAGATATGGACGGCAGTGTCACATTTCAACCCTTCGATAGCACGTTCGAGTGCCGCAATGCCCCAATCATTAACTTCATCAAAAAATACATTAAAGGCAGGCTCATCAAATTGAATAATATCAACCCCTGCCGCCTCGAGTTCTTTGGCTTCTTGGTTGAGTAGGGTAGCAAATTCCCAAGCCAGCTTTTCGCGGCTGCCGTAGTATTGGTCACTTAAGGTATCAATCATGGTCATGGGTCCAGGTAGCGCCCATTTGATAGGTTTGTCTGTGTGCTGACGTAAAAACTTGGCGTCCTCAGCAAATACCGATTGCGGGCGCGACACCGCACCTACCACAGTCGGCACACTGGCTTCATAGCGATTGCGAATTTTTACCGTAGCGCGATTGGCAAAATCAACCCCATCTAGATGCTCAATAAAGGTGGTGACAAAATGTTGGCGGGTCTGCTCGCCATCACTCACAATATCAATGCCTGCCGCTAATTGCTGCTGCAATGATACCAATAACGCGTCTTGTTTGCCTTGGACAAGCGCGCTGTCTGTCAGCTTCCAAGGTGACCAAAGTTGTTCAGGTTCAGCAAGCCAGCTTGGTTTGGGCAGGCTACCTGCCGTTGATGTTGGAAAAAGTGTCGTCATTGTTTTCTCTTTAATTGTTTGGTGTTAGCAAAACTGCTTAAGCGACTTATTAAGCTACTTGGGTTAAGCGACTTGGGTTAAGCGACTTGGGAATTTAACCATTCTTGTAACAAAGTTTGATAGGGTTTGATAAAGTGGGTTTCTGTGTATTGACCTTGTTGAATCGCCAGCTGGCTGCGCTCTTCACGGTCATACTCGATTTTGGTCAGTGAATAATCCTCATGATTTAAACTGGGCTGATAACTTTGACCTGCCACGCTATTGGCGTTATAAATCTCAGGACGATAGATTTTTTGGAACGTTTCCATCGTGCTAATCGTGCTGATAAGCTCAAGGTTGGTGTAGTCGTTGAGCAAATCACCTTTAAAATAAAACGCAAAAGGTGCCACTGATTTTGGCGGCATAAAATAACGCACCGATAAACCCATTTTGCTAAAGTATTCATCCGTCAGCGAATACGCGTCTTGTACATATTCAGTGCCCAAAATCGGATGACAATTGGCAGTTCGGGTATAAGTCTTGGTGGTCGATACACTGAGACAAATCACCGGGGGTTTGTTAAATTGCTCACGATAGGCAGGCGAGTTCAGCACATAATCAAACAACTTACCATGCAAATCCCCAAACCGCTCGGGTACGCTAAACGATGGCTGGTTTTTGTTATGCGCCAACAGCCATACACTAAAGTCATAATCGCGCACATAGGAAGAAAAACTGTTACCCACGATGCCATCGATTCGCTGCTGGGTCTGGGTGTCAAAGATAACGGTTTTTAAAATCTCAATAGCCGGAAAGCTATCTTTGGTACCCGCTATCTCAAGATGGGCAGATACAATTTCAAGCTCGACCTGATAGCGGTCGCCAGTCACATTGTCCCAATGTGCCAAGTCATTAAATCGATGGTTAATCATTTGCAGGGTATTGCGTAAGTTTTGCTGGCGGTGTTCACCCCGTGCCAGATTGGCAAAGTTGGTAGTCAGCCTAGTATCTTTGGCAGGTTGGTAGTTTTCATCAAATGCAATGGTTTTGATATGACAATCAATCGGTAAAGTCATGTCTATAATCTCCGTAATAGTCGCGCAAAAAAATTTTCTTTTAGCACCCTACGATTACTAAAAATCGTCACGGCTAAAAGTACAAAGACAGTTATACGCTAAAATTAAGATGAATAAAAACGAATTAAAATTTAAAAATAATGAATTTTATTCATTTTAGGTTTTTTCTTGCATAAAGATTGGATTGCCACCCATGCAAAAAATGCCTGCCTTGCCAAGCCCGCTGAATCAATTGATAGGCAAAAAAGCGTCATTATTGGACAAGCGACTTTATCTGACCTTGCCGTAAAACCACCGACTTCAGGTGGTGGATATAAGGCAATTGCTTAACTCTATAAGATTTGCTATACTCATATCACTATATTTAATGTCTTGCACTCAACAGTTAAGTTAAGACTAAATTGCGCGTACGCAGTAACTTAACTAGTAAGGCACTCCAAACACACACTTAAGCTAATCCGTGTCTATTGACAATCCTAACGGTAGGATTAGTTTAAAATAAGAACCTTAAATGTACGGTGTGTCGTACGGGCGGTTGCCACTATTTAAGGTTTGCGGTGGGGCTTCACCGTCTTGCAGAAGGAATCCCCTCGCTTTAGGGAGGGGAGGAAGTCAAATTAAGATGGCAATATCATCTGTCATCATTAAAGCGTGCATCAAGCGATTCCCCTGTTATGCTATCTACCCCATCATCTGATAACAAATCGTCAAAACTATATATTAGGGTAGTGGTAGTTGGCATCGTTACCGCGTTGCATGGGCTGCTGCTATATCTATTTTTTCAGTACCAAACGCCATTAAAAATCAAACCGCAAACCACACAGCCGCTAGAAATTAGCTTTATCCAGCTGAAGCCTCACTCCTCGCAGACCTACCATTCACAACCGCCTGTCGCCATTAATCATGCAAACCCTACCAAGCAAGCTTATACTAGCACTAACACACAAGCGGCTGGTATTAAGGAAAAACCGTTCCCAACACCAAACCCTACACCCGCTAAACCGGTGAATCACCCAGCAAAAGATAATAACCACAAGCCAATCGAACTCAGAACAACGAGGGATAATTCGACTAACCAAAAAAAAGCCAGTCAACCTAAAACTTCGTTATCTACAGCAAGTCAAATTCAAACTGAAAATCAAGCAAAAACCCTGGATATTCCTAGCCCGCCATTACTGAACGCCCATAAAAATAACGCCCACTATGAGCAACAGCAAGCGGCGCAAATAGAACGCAATATAAGTTCAAACACTAGCCAATCTCTTACTCAGTCCAAATCAGCGACCATCAACCAAAGCCATACCAATGCCGATAATGCTTTAAAACCTATAACTCACGATGAGCGTGCTAAATCATCTGCTAAATCATCTAAAGACTCGATGCGCCCTCAAATACAAAAAACGCCAAATCAGCCCGTTAGCCCAGTTATTTCAGCTATCCCCGATGTCCCAGCTATTAATTCGTCAGCAAAACCAGCAACACCCATCACCTTTGGCAATGCGGATGCAAGTTGGCAGAAAAAACCGAACACGCAGTTACCACCCAATTTATCGCGTATTGTGACACTAAAGCAGCTATCAAGCCTGCAAGTAAAACTTAATGTCAATGCCAAAGGTGGCGTGGAAAAATGCAGGATTACGCAAACATCGGGTGATCAAGCGGTGGATAAGTTTATTTGCCAACAAGTGCAAAAAGCCAAACTTTACCCAAAAAAAGTAAATGGCGTCACGGTACCAAGCATTGGTAATCTCACAATAGCCCTAACCAATTTTGCAAATTAAACCATACAATATGTTGTTGAAGCGGCATCTATGTGATAATCATGAAAGGCTTACTGTGTCAATATTGATTAACTAGACACATAAAAAAAGCCAACCTGATGAACAGATTGGCTTTCATGTTATTGAAAGTTATCTTATTTCTTTTGGTAAGATAAACGTAGACCATATACCCAGCCATCATTATCTTGGAAATCGCCAACAATACTACCATCAGGTATTTTTGCTTTGGCATCACCAAACATTAAGTATTTAACGCCGCCTGAGATAGCCCATTCAGGTGTCAAATTGTATTTTGCTCCCAAACCCACATTCCAGTTACCCTCTACAGGTCCTAGAGAAGTGATGGGATTACCTGCGCCTGAGTCATAACCCACAGCGCCCGAAATAGCTAATTGTGGCGATAGTTTCTTACCTAGACCGACTTCAGCAGTCCAAGCGTCATCGTCATAAGAAACTAAATTTAAACCACTTGCGCTACCATAGATTTTTGGTTTAATCGCAAAATCGCTCCAAGGTACCCAACGTGCTTTTGCGGTTAAAAGGGTGGTTGGATTGATACCTGTTTGGAAATCTAAGTTAACAGATTTTGGCGTGGTGACAGTAATTTCATTGGTGCCGACACCCGCTGCACCGCGTGCAGGAAGATTTTCCGTCGTATTGACGTCGTGGTCGATTTCAGAGCGATAAGTTAACGCGGCTTTGAGGGCAATTTCAGGTTTTAAATAAGCAATCCCAGCCATCCAGCCATAAGCCGTATCACGAGCAATATTTGCATCATACCCAGAGGCAGTTTTATAAGCGTTACCACGTAAGTGGACATCACCTTCTAAACGCTGAATCGTAGGACCACCATAAATTTGAATATTTTTCTTTTCACCCAGTTTTACCCCCAACAGTCCTGTGAAATTTTGGCTGCTGAGAGAAACATTGGTTGCACCTGTAACTTGAGATAAATTTTGTGATGCCGTTTGTGCGGTAGATAAAGTATTAACTGCTTGGTTACCAGCCGCAACTTGGGTAGTACCTGCAGCAATCCCTTGTTGAAGTGCAGTAATTTGTGGTGTTAAAACAGGCGCTAATGCAGGGTTAGCAGCCAAAGCGGCTTGGGCTTGAGTCAATTGGGTGTTTGCGGCATCTAATCGCGCTTGCCCATCATTAACTTGACTTTGGATGGTTGAGATAGCGGTTTGCAGTTCTGTAGCATTGGTAACAGGCAGTGCAATACCTGCATTTTGCAATCCCGCTGCTGCCTGCGCATAGATACCATTCACTATAGAAGTTGGTGCACCAACAAAGTTGTTATCGCCAGAAAACTCAACATCTGCGCCCCAAGGTTGATCAAAAAATGCCCCTACGCTGATAGTGTCATTGACATCGGCTTTTGCGCCAAAGTTTAAAAACTGGTAATCCTCTGCCATATCAGGGACATTGCGACCAGCGGTAAAGTTTGCGTCAGTTGTCGCAACATTTGCGTTATCTTTACCCTCGATTGTTGGATCGATAGTAATGTGCTCAACATAGGCAAAAGTACCTTCCTCAGTAAAAGCCCAGCTTGGTTGGGTAGAGCGGTCTAGACCTGCGGCGTTTGCGATAGAAACAGTAGAAAGCGTAGCAATGGCTAGCGCAAGAGAAGAAATTTTAAATGACATGTGAAGCTCCCTGTTTGATTTTAATCATTACGTCTAACAGCTAATTTAATAAAAACTTATCAGTAAATTAAAATTGACGTAATACCTTCCTTTGGTTAGGTAAAGAATAATCAAAATTTTAACAATTGACAACCGTAGAATCACATTTTTGTAAGAATTTATTGACCTGAGCAGTCACGAAAAAAAAGAGGATGTTAACCCAATGAGTTAACACCCTCTTTTTACTGACTATATCTAGCTAAACAACTATCGACCGCGGTAAGTGATACGTCCTTTCGATAAGTCGTAAGGTGTCATTTCAACTTTAACTTTATCGCCTGTTAAGATACGAATATAGTTTTTACGCATTTTTCCAGAAATGTGCGCAATAATTTCATGCCCATTTTCTAAACGCACTTTAAATAATGTGTTAGGTAAAGTATCGACCACTTCGCCTTCAAATTCAATTACATCGTCTTTTTTTGCCATAATACCTATATCTATGAGTCAAATGTATAAATGCAGATTATACGCTGATGCGTGTGTTATCGCAACTTTTAAGCCCTAAATCAATCAATTGAAAAAAACTGCTAAAAGATTTGCACGCATCGCGTCCTTATTCAGCCAGATTTAGCCAAATAGGGGATAGCCTTGTTGCCGGTAACAGTGATTGAAATTGGGGTGGATACAGCGCATTGATAAAGTACAGCCCATCGGCAGAGGCAGTTGCTGCCGCAAGTGAGCGGTTTTTGCTAAGTAGCAATGCTTCAATCCATGCGACTGGCTGTTCACCGCGCCCAATTTCAAATAACGTACCCATAATATTTCGCACCATGTGATGCAAAAAACCATCGGCTTGGATATCCAGTACCAATAGCTCACCATGCGCAATCAATTTGGCAAAATGGACATGGCGCACAGGCTGATTAGATTGGCAGGAAGCGGCACGAAAACTGGTAAAATCATGGGTACCTTCTAGATAGGTCGCTGCCTGCTGCATCAGTTCGACATTAAGCGGGGCGTATTCATGGGTAATTTGCTGATTGAGTATCGCAGGTCGAAAGGGGTGGTTGAGGGTAATATAGCGGTAGCGTCGAGCAATGGCAGAAAAGCGCGCATGAAACTCAGCAGGCATCACTTGTATCCAGCGCACCGCGATATCATCAGGTAGCAGAGAATTTGCGGCACGCAGCCAATTATAGGGCTGACGCGTGGCACTGGTTTGAAAATGGGCAATCATATTTGACGCATGGACGCCGGCATCCGTACGACCCGCAGCGATGACTTCTATGGGTTCATTGGCTATCTTTGATAACGCTGCTTCAACATGCTGCTGAATACTATCAACTTCTTGTTGGCGTTGCCAGCCGCGATAGCGAGTACCAATAAATTCAATGCTGATCGCATAAGTATTTACAGTCATAAAAAAGCCAATTTTGCCAAAACCTACGATAAAAAAGCCTAGTATAACAACTAATCAGTTATTAGGCGACGGTGTGGGTATCTTTTAGACAATGCGCCCAGCGCTGACGGCGGCGAGCAGGGGTGTCATAACTACCAATCAACCAAAGCAGACGGGCAAATATGGCAGGTAAGGTCAATCGTCCCGTCATCAAAACCTCACACTGAGCCAGCCATGCCCCCGCTTCATACGCTTGGCTCACACCGCCATACGCGCATTGGGTCGTCACTGCAACCAGACAGCCTTGTTTTTTCGCCTGTAATAATTGGTTTTTGATGGATTCGGCATACGGCACATTGCCTGCACCAAATGCCAAAATAATGATGGCATCAGGTTTTTCAGACAATAAATTATCCAAGCGAGTGGCGAGCAAATGCGTATCCACGGGCGTCAAATAGAGTGTGGCAATGTTGGCATGGGACAAGCTGTCAAAGACTTGCGGCAATTGATTCAACCGATCTTCTAGCCAAAGTTGATGCTGAGCCTGAGTGATTTTTGCGGTATAGCTATTGGCGGGATAACCCGCACGGTGGTGCCCCACAAACGCCATTAAATCATGGCTATGAATTTTTTGCACAGTTTGGGCAGGCCAATCTTCACCAGAAAAACACACCCGCACCCCAGGCTCACCATGACGGGCTAGTTTGCAAGCATCAAATAAATTCTGCGTGGCATCGCTCTGCGTGTCGATGCGGTAATCGGTTAACACATTGCTATCAAGCAAAGGTCTCATTGCCCCTGTCACCACAATACTGATATGACTACCCGCAAAACACTCTGCCAAAAAAGCCGCGAGGTAGCTGAGCGTATCCGTGCCTGTTAGTACCACAAATTGACGAATCCCTTGCGCAATGGCTTGTACAATCAATTGATAAAAATGCGCAAAATCGGCAGGCGTTAACTGGCTACTGTCTTTAATGACATCATTATTCAATATCCGCCAATCCACAGGGTCGTGTGCATGGTTTGGGTAGCTGGCAAAATGGGTGTATAAAATCTGTGATAACACAGGTAAGAAAATATCGGCATCTAAGCTAGCAAGCGGTTTGCCATAACTGCCAAAAGTGCCGCCCGCGTAGATGATGCCAATACCTGATTTGGTGATAGATTTACTCAATTGAAATTTTACTCATAAGGGTTGGCAACGGATAACTTGTCAAGGACAGCGATTTCAATCGCTTCCATTTCATCTTGCTCAGCTTGTCCAAGTTCATGGTCAAAGCCTAGCAAATGCAGCATCCCATGCACCAGCAAATGGGTCAGATGCTGCGCTACTGTCTTGCCTTGTTCAGCGGCTTGACTGACCACCACCGCATGGCAAATCACTAATTCACCTAGCGGCAGTGCGGGCAGTAATTCTAGCACAGCTTCAGGCAATTCACTAGCATAGGATAAAATATTGGTGGCGTAGTCTTTGCCACGCGCATCCAAATTGATGGCGCGAGCTTCCACAGGCTCCGTGACATAAATTTCTAATTCAACGGTTTTTTGAAAGATAAATTCACCCATTTGACTAGGTATCTCGATAGTGTCTTGATGGTTTTCAAAATACTGCAGAACTTGTTGCAAAATAGCGACAATCTTGTCTTGTTGGTACAAGGCTTCAAGTTCGCCAAAATTTGGCAGCGCAATTAAGTCCTCGGCAAAACTAATTATCACTTGACTCATCGGTACTTGACTAAGCGGCGCTTGCGTCACAGCGCCAGCTAAATCACCTGTTAAATCAATTTGGGTTGGCAAAGCTGATGACATAAGCTACTCCGCGATACCTATATCAATGGGTGCGTTATCAATCGGTGTGTTATCAATCGGAGCTTTATCAAACGGGGCGTTGTTATCCGTCACCCCGATAGCCGAACTTGCGGCTTGGGACTGTGCTTGGCTTTGTTCAAGTAGGCGCGATTGCTTTTTGGCTTCTTTAATCGCTTCTTGCGCTTCATCGTATTTATCGTAGGCTTGCACGATTTTTTGAACCAATTGATGGCGTACCACATCTTTGCTATCAAACCGCGTCACATGAATCTCTTCAATATCCGCCAAGATTTCTAGCGAATGCCGCAAGCCTGACTTGGTGCCACGAGGTAAATCGACCTGTGACATATCGCCGGTGATGACCGCCCGCGAGCCAAAACCCAAACGGGTCAAGAACATTTTCATCTGCTCAGGGGTGGTGTTTTGTGCTTCATCCAAAATCACAAACGAGTTGTTTAAGGTACGACCGCGCATGTAGGCAAGGGGGGCTACTTCAATGACTTGTTTTTCAATCAGTTTTGCCACTTTTTCAAACCCTAGCATTTCATATAAAGCGTCATAAAGTGGGCGTAAATAAGGGTCGATTTTTTGGGTCAAATCCCCCGGTAAAAAGCCCAGCTTTTCCCCTGCTTCTACCGCAGGGCGTACCAGCAAAATACGCTCAATCTCGTTGCGCTCTAGCATATCCACCGCACAAGCCACCGCCAAGTAAGTCTTACCCGTCCCTGCAGGACCTACGCCAAACGAGACATCAGAGAGTAAGATTTTTTTGACATATTGCTGTTGGTTGTAACCGCGGGGAATGATTTTTCCTTTACGGGTTCTCAAACTAATCGGGGTGAATTCAGTGCTATCTGCGCGCTCGCTGCCATTTTCGCTAGCGGCATCATTATCTAGCGCTAAATCTTGCTCACGGCTAAAACTCGTTTGCACGAGCAGGTGCAAATCTTCTGGCGAGATGACGTCGTTGCTTTGTGCTTCATCGGCAAGCTGTGCCAAAATACGCTCAGCACGCGCCACTGAATCAAGCTCACCTGAAATCACAAAATCGGTTTTGCGTTGGTGAATATGGACTGACAGACGATGTTCAAGGTACTTAATATGGTTATTGTATTCGCCCAATAGGGTTTTGAGTTGGTGGGCTTTTAGAGATGATAAATCGACCGTTCTGCTGATGGTATCGCTCAAGAGTGCTTCCTTTTATGGGTTTTTATAGTTTTGATAAATCATAAGGTTGAGAGATTAGGGGAGTATCACAGTAACCAATATAATATTTTGGCACATTGATACTATTATGGTAAATTTCGACGAGATTTCAAGGCACAAATACACATTTGGCAAATAAGAAAGCCAATAACATTAAGTTATTGGCTTTTTTGATATGGTGGCGATGAAGAGACTTGAACTCTTGACCTCACGATTATGAGTCGTGCGCTCTAACCAGCTGAGCTACATCGCCATGTAGGATAGACATTTTGTGTCTGTCTTGTGGTCGCATATTATGCGTATTTCGACCTATCTCGTCAAGGATAATCTGCAATTTTTTTCAAAAATTTAGCGTTTCGTCTGCACGGTGTATCGCCAATGTGTTAACGAGCATTTTTAAAAGCGGTTGCTGCTTCATCAAAACGTGCCATGACTTTATCAGATGCGGGCGTTAACAGCGACACCACATAGATGGCAATCATGCCTAAAATAAAGCCTGGTACGATTTCATAAAGACTGCTACCGGTTAATGGTTTCCAAGCGATGACCGTCAACGCGCCTACAAGCATACCCGCCAATGCACCTGTGCCAGTCATACGTCGCCAAAATAACGACATCAACACCACAGGACCAAACGCCGCGCCAAATCCTGCCCAAGCATAAGAGACCAATCCTAACACTTTGCTGTCTGGGTTTTGGGCGATGACAATGGCAATCGCTGAAACCAAAAGCACCATAAAGCGACCAATCCAAACCAGCTCTTTTTGCGTGGCAGTAGGGCGAATAAACCCTTTATAAAAATCTTCTGTAATCGCGCTTGAGCATACCAATAATTGACAGCTAAGTGTACTCATGACCGCTGCCAAAATAGCGGACAATACCACACCGACAATCCAAGGGTTAAATAACAATTGTGCCAAACCGATAAAGATACGCTCGTTGTTATCTTTTAAAATGGCAGTTTGTTCAGGATGCACCGTCATATAGGCAAGCCCAAAATAACCGACCGCTACCGCGCCTGCTAGGCATAAAATCATCCAAGTCATACCGATACGACGGGCATTATTTAGTGATTTGACCGAATTTGCCGCCATAAAACGCGCCAAAATATGCGGCTGACCAAAATAACCCAAGCCCCACGCAGCCGCACTGATGATGCCGACGAATGACGTACCAAACAGCAAGTTACCGTAATTTTTGTTATTTGCCTGTGCCGCCATACTGACCGCCGCATGAATTTCATCCATACCGCCTAAATTTAAATAAACCATGATGGGCGCAAATACCAGCGCAAAAATCATCAAACTTGCTTGAATAGTATCCGTCCAGCTTACCGCCAAAAAGCCCCCAATAAAGGTATAGATAATGGTGGCAAATGCCCCTAGCCACATAGCCGTGACATAGTCAATTTCAAACAAGCTTTCAAATAGCCGCGCACCTGCCACAATGCCTGAGGCACAATAAATCGTAAAGAAAAACAAAATAATCGCCGCTGAAGCAATTTTAATCAATTTATTGTTGGCGCCAAAGCGGTGGTGAAAGTATTCAGGCAAAGTCAGCGCATTGTTATTAAACTCAGTATGCACCCGTAGTCGACCCGCCACCAAAAGCCAGTTAAAATACGCACCAATCACCAAGCCAATTGCAATCCAAGATTCACTCAGCCCCGATACATAAATCGCCCCAGGTAACCCCATCAGCAGCCATCCTGACATATCTGATGCACCCGCCGACATCGCGGTCACAAAACTGCCCAGACTACGGCCACCCAAAATATAGTCATCAAAGTTACGCGTGGCAAAATATGCCGCAAACCCGATCCCCAACACCAAAATCAAATACAACGTAAATGTAATATAAACGGGTGTCATCCCATCACTCCTAAGGTCATCCCGATTCAAGGTAATAAAACCACTAAAATTACTAGCAGTCATAGAGATTTTACGTGGCATCACACGCTAATCGACATCCTGATAGATACCATCTAATAACGAAAAGTCACATTGTAGAAAAATTTTAGGCATAAAAAAAGGATAATCGCTGTGATTATCCTGTTTATGGCATAAAATTGTCAACGCGCTAAACTTTGCGATACATAATATCATAAATAGCGCGACCTTCCTCCATACCGCGTTTTTCAAATTTAGTCAGTGGGCGAAAATCGGGACGTGGCAAAAAGTTACCTATACCTTCGCTGTTTTTGCCTTCGACGTTTGCAAACGCGGTTAAACTATCCATGACTTCAATCATCCAATGGGCATAATGTTCCCAATCGGTGGCAGCATGAAACATGCCGCCTTTTTTCAGCACCCGTTCCACCACCCTCATGCGATCAGCACTGACAAAACGGCGTTTGTAATGGCGCTTTTTTTGCCAAGGGTCGGGGAAATACAACTGCAGCGTGTCAATATGCGCCGCCGGTAATTGCTGCATCAGGGCAATGGCATCGCCACTGATGAGTTTGAGGTTATTGAGACCCAGTTCCCCTGCCAAAAATGCGCAATTACCCAGTCCTGCCTCATGCACTTCAATGCCGACAAAGTTTCGTGTTGGGTCATTTTTTGCCATTTCCACCAAGCTTGTGCCCATACCAAAGCCAATTTCAACTGTCAAAGGCGCATCAGGGTTTGAAAATAGCTCACGCAAATTGGTTATGCCGCCGATATCCATTGCTTGAATTGCATCCAAATTGGACTGGACAAAAAAATGGGCAAAGTCTGACTGTAACCCAGCTTCTGCCTTTTTGCCCACATGGGTTTTGCGTTTCATAAAAGTTTGAATGGCGCGATAGTGCGGGGATGAATCAGGGTTTTCATCACTTGGTTGTGGGGCAGTGGAGAGATTGGGAGAAAGGCATTGGGCATCGGGTTTAGCCGCATCGACTGTCTCAGAAGTTTGGGTATGTTGGGGTGTCATCATTTGCAAAAATCGTAGTTGGTGTGATAAAGGGTGGTTGTGATAAAATTCCGCTATTATAAGTGAAAACCCCAACAAGTGAAAACAACCAATGGATAATCCCTAATCGCCATGCTATTTCTTGAAAAAACATCACCGCCGCCATTTTGGCAGCCACAGCTAACCGATAAACAGCGTCTGATGTATGACAAAGCCTTTATTGGCAATCGTTCGCAGGCGTATTATCTCAAGCGTTTTGCCCAGTTTGATCAGGCAGGGCGACTGACGGCTAAGTGGCATTGGGCAGGGTTTTTGATGACGTTTCCTTGGCTGTTATACCGTAAGCGATTCTTAGATAGCATTGTCTATTCCGTGGCGGGATGGTCATTTATTCAGCTCAATATCACCATCATTTTAGTGGCGATAGAGTACTTATTGATACGCAATCTTGATGAAGCGATTCGTATGCCGCTACGTATTGGCATTGGGCTTGCGATTTGGCTGTTTTGGTCGGTGATGGTGGCACGTTGGAGCGATGCTTATTATTATCGGATGGCACGCCGTGAAATCGCCGATGCCATTGAAATGTATCCGCGGGATGAGGAAAAACAGCTGGCTCATATCCGCAGGCACGGCGGTGTAAGTTTGGTGGGTTTGGCGCTGGCGTTTGGCTTTTATGCGTTTTCTTTGTTTGTAATACAAGTGCAGTTTTTGCCGATTTATACCAAACAAAAAGCCAATGCCACGCTGTTTGAAGTGCTTGATATCGTAGAAAGCGCACAGGGGCGAGTCGATGCCATCTATAAAGCCACCGGTCAATGTCCTGTCAATACACCGCTAAGCACAGATAACCAAAAAGTGGTGCTAAAAGTGCTGACCCAAGCAGAAAGCGTTCCAACTGAAAGTCATTGTATGATTCAAGCGACAGTACGAGGCGTGCCGTTTCCCAATCGCTGGCTCAATGGTCAGACGCTGACCATGTACCGTATTGGTGATAGTAAAGTCGATGGTAGTTGGGGCTGCATCACCTCACTCAATCGCAAGCAAATTCCCAAACAATGTATGCTTGCCGAGCGCTGATAAAATAGTGGTGCTTACAACCACTAGCCGATGCGATGGCGGTGGTTTTCAAAAAAAACCGAAGCCTAAGTAACAGCCTAGGCTTCGGTTTTTGTTTATCAGTTTTTATTTGTCGGTTTTATTTTGAAGCCAGCAAAATAACTTACTTCATCAACAACGCATTGACGCGTTTTAGATAAGCGGCTGGGTCTTCAAGCTGACCGCCTTCGGCAAGTAATGCCTGGTCAAAAATCACTTGCGCGAGGTCATCGAACTGCTCTGCGCTTTCCAATTTTTGAATGAGCGGATGGTTCGGGTTGACTTCCAAAATTGGTTTGCTCTCTGGCACAGGCTGACCCATTTGTTTGAGCATTTGCATCATCTGTGGCGATAATTCACCATCTGCAGTCACTAGCAAAGCAGGGCTATCAACAAGGCGATTTGATACGCGCACATCTTTAGCACGGCTACCCAACACGCCTTTGAGTTTTTCTACCACAGGCTTGAAGGTTTCTTCCGCTTTTTTGGCTTCTTCTTTTTCGGCTTCATCGGTCAAATCACCCAAGTCTACCGCGCCTTTGGCGATGTTTTGTAGCGGTGTGCCATCATACTCAAACATAAAGTTCATTGCCCATTCATCAACGGGGTTGGTCATCAAGATGACTTCAATGCCTTTTTTCTTGAACACTTCAAGTTGCGGACTGGCTTTGGCGGCGGCAAGGTTTTCAGCTGTTAGATAATAAATCGCCTTTTGACCGTCTTTCATACGGCCTTTATAGTCGTCAAAGCTGGTGACCACATTGTCATCAGTGGTAGTGGCATAGCGCAATAATTTGGCAATTTTATCCCTATTGCTTTGGTCTTCACCCAAGCCTTCTTTTAAGACGTTGCCAAATTCAGCATAAAACTGTTTGTATTTTTCCTGCTTTTCGGCTTCATCGCTATTGGCTAAGCTAGCTAGCACGGTCAATATGCGGCGAGCGTTACCATCGCGGATAGATTTGACATCGCGAGACTCTTGCAGGATTTCACGGCTGACATTGAGCGGTAAATCCGCGGTATCAATCACCCCTTTGACAAAACGCAAATACATCGGCAATAACTGCTCGGCATCATCCATAATAAATACACGTTTGACGTACAGTTTTAGACCGTGTTTTTGCTCACGTTGGTACAGGTCAAACGGCGCCTTTTTAGGGATATATAGCAGCTGGGTATATTGTAGACGTCCTTCGACACGGTTGTGCGTCCAAGTTAGCGGCTCATCATAGTCATAGGTAAGATTTTTATAAAATTCTTTATACTCTTCGTCTTCAATTTCTGAAGGTGAGCGCGTCCATAGGGCATTGGCTTGGTTGATGGTTTCCCATTCATCGGTGGTTATCATTTGACCTTGGGGCATCTCACCTTTGGTAGTTTCGCCTGCTTCTGAATTAGCAGTTTTTTGCGCGTCAGTGAGTTCTTCTTCTTGCCAAACTTCTTTGCGCATTTGGATTGGCAAGCTGATATGGTCAGAGTATTTATTGACTAAAGATTTAATTTTGTGGCGGTCAAGGTATTCGCTGTGTTCGTCGGTGATATGTAAAATCACTGTCGTGCCACGGGTAGGCTTTTCGATGGTTTCGGTGGTGAATTCACCGGTACCGTCTGAAACCCAGCGCACGCCTTGGCTGGCAGGCTCACCGGCTTTACGCGATTCCACCGTGATGGTGTCCGCTACGATAAAACCTGAATAAAAACCCACCCCAAATTGACCAATCAAATTGCCGTCTTGTTTTTGTGCATCGGATAATTTTTCTAAGAAAGCTTTGGTGCCTGATTTGGCAATAGTACCCAAATGTTCTATCGCATCGGCTTCATTCATACCGATACCATTGTCAATAAAACTGATGGTTTTGGCATCTTTATCAATATCAATGCGAATGCGTAGTTCACTGTCACCTTCATACAGCGCGTCGTTTTGATTGGCTTCAAAACGCAACTTGTCACAGGCATCAGACGCATTTGACACTAGCTCACGCACAAAGATATCCGCATTTGAATAAAGCGAGTGGGTGACTAGATGTAATAGCTGCGCGACTTCCGCTTCAAAGCTATGTTTTTTTGGCTCAGGTTTGTTTTCATTTGACATAGTAAGTAACTCCTAAAAGTAAGAATAAAAATAATTAACCCAATTTATGATGGTTTGTTGTTATAGTTAGGGTGAATGCAAAACTATTTCAAGCACAAGCGGCACAATTTTTTAATTTTTAAATAAAAATAATGAAAAAATGATGCAAGCATGGTTTAAATATTCAATAATTAAATGACCAATAAAAAGCCGAGCAGATTTATACCCGGCTTTACTTGCCTTCTATCCGATACTATATCTCTTTTAAATCTTGGATTCACTAGGATTACGCAGTTGTGGTGAACGCAACGCTTTGGGCAAGCTAAAGGTCACGTTTTCCAAAATACCTGATAATTCTTCAGGTTTTTCGCCGCCCCAAGATTGTAAGGTATCTAACACTTCTTGAATCAATACTTCAGGCGCGGACGCACCCGCAGTCACGCCTACCGTATCCACGCCTGCAAACCAGTCTTTTTGCATTTCGCCGGCATTATCAATCAAATGCGCTTTGGCGCCCAAGCGCTCCGCGAGTTCACGCAAGCGGTTGGAGTTGGATGAGTTGGGTGAGCCCACCACTAACACCACTTGACAACGTGCCGCAAGCTCCTTGACCGCATCTTGACGGTTTTGGGTGGCATAACAAATATCATCTTTACGAGGCGCATGGATTTTGGGAAATTTATTTTTTAGCGCATCAATCACTTCTGCGGTGTCATCCATCGATAGGGTGGTTTGGGTGACAAAAGCCAAATCAGTATCAGTCGGTAAATCAAGGTTGGCAACATCCACCACATCTTCAATTAAGTGAATACGTCCACCGTATTGTGGATCGAATCGTCCCATCGTGCCTTCTACCTCTGGATGACCGGCATGACCAATCAACACCGCATCTACGCCTGTTTTGGCAAATTTATTGACTTCAATATGGACTTTGGTAACCAGTGGGCAAGTGGCATCAAACACCGTCAAATCACGGCGTTCGGCTTCATCTTCCACGGCTTTGGAGACGCCATGCGCTGAAAAAATCACAATCGCCCCATCCGGTACTTCATCCAACTCTTCGACAAATACCGCACCGCGATTGGCAAGGTCTTCCACCACAAACTTGTTGTGTACCACTTCATGGCGCACATAAATAGGCGGTTCAAAGCGCTCAAGGCAGACATTGACGATTTCGATGGCTCTATCGACCCCAGCACAAAAACCACGGGGATTGGCGAGTAAAATTTTCATAATGCAGTTCTTCAGTCATTGATGATTCATGTGGCTAGTTTACCATGAGTTCATACACGCAAAATATGTTAAACGTAAAAAATCAGCGAATCGGTATTCAAGGGCTAAATTACGCAGAAATTGTTAGCAAAAATTGCTAAAATAGCCGATTCAAAAATGGCTACTACTCAGTTAATCAAACCCCTAAGGATATGTCATGACCAAAGGCTCATTATTTATCATCACCGCAGCAAGCGGTACTGGCAAAACATCGCTGGTCAAACAGCTGATTGCAACGACCAATGACTTGGCGGTGAGTATCTCGCATTCGACTCGCAAGCCACGTCCTGGTGAGATTGATGGGCAGCATTATCACTTTGTCAGCCGCGAGATATTTGCTGATATGATTAAGCAAGGTGAATTTTTGGAGCATGCCGAAGTGTTTGAAAACTACTATGGCACCGCCCAGTCCACAGTAGAATTTATGCTGAGCAATGGCTTGGATGTCATCTTAGAAATCGACTGGCAGGGTGCGCTGCAAGTGCAAAAATTGCGTCCCGATGCCACGACCATTTTTATCCTACCGCCCGACCGCCAATCGCTGCGCCAACGGCTTTCCAATCGCGGACAAGACAGTCAAGAGGTGATTGAAAGACGTCTTGCTGGTTCGGTCAATGAAATGTCGCAATACGTGAATTTTGATTATGTGGTGATTAATGACAATTTTGACGTGGCATTAGCGGAGTTAAAATCAATCATCATCGCCAATCGTTTGACACTCGCTAAACAGCAAGAGCGCCACGCTGGCCGTATTGAGCAGCTATTGTCTGAATAATCTGAATAAATACTCATTAGCCTATAAATAATCAATAAGCGCAACGCGCTAATGAAACGAGCTAATGAAACGCACTAAAAATTTGCTGTCTTAGCCAGCCATACAGCGGGTCAACCTGTTGCTGTTGGTGCCAATAGCCGTGTAACTCGATATGAGTCAACTCAATCGGCAAATCCAAAATCTGCCAGCCTTGGGCGGGTGGCAAAAATGTGGTGGCTAACTGGCGCGGTAAGGTGAGCAATAACTTATCTTGTTTTAGCAATTGAAAAGCCGTGGCATAATGTTGGCAACGGATTTTACTCTGCCGCTGCCAACCTGCTTTGGACAATAAACTATCTTCAATCGACAGACCTAGCCGCCGTGATGACACCGTAATATGTTGACTGGCAAAATACTGAGCTTGGGTGATAGTCGGTTCATTCGCCAATTCAGCGGCAAAATTTGGCGCATACAACACCAGCACAAACTCATCTCGCAACAAGGGTCGGTGCACAATCTCACTATCCACCACCCGCGCCACATCAATGGCAAAATCCAGCTGTCCCACTTTTAGTTCATGCGCAAGCGCTGAGCGATTGAGCCGACTACTGGTGATTTGACAATTGGGCAGGACTTGATGAATTTGGCTGACCAATTTGTTAAACACAATCAATTCAATTTCATCATGCATGGCAATCGTTAACGTAGTAAAGCTCTGCTGTGCCATCTCGCCAAGTTCATTGTCGCTTAATACATGGTTAGTTTGAAATATTTGTTCGAGATTTTCAAAGCTTTGTTTGACGGTGGGATAAAGCCGTTTGGCATACAGGGTGGGGTGCAGTTCACCTTTTTCCCGATAAAAAAGTTCGTCCCCCAACGCTTGGCGTAACCGACCTAACGCATGGCTAATGGCAGATTGGCTCAAATGCAAAGCTTCTGCGGTACGAGTAAGATTTTTAAGCTCAAAAATATAAATAAATAGCCTAAGCAGGTTTAAATCAAGCTGCTTTAACGGGTTTTTATGCAACATTTGGATAATACCTTACAACAAGTAGAGGGCGGTTATTTGCTCAATAGTCTGCCTAATATATCTAAGTAATATGAATTTTATTTATGGTATTGTACTAATTAAAATCATTTTATTCATGATAATAAATCCGTTAAGCTGATTCAATGATTGTTTTAGCCAAATAAGGACAACGCCCAATGGAATTCCAACTTAGCGATAAAGCAAAAGATTACATCGCCCGTACCAAAGCATTTATTCAAACCGAAATCGAACCGATTGAAGCAGAATTTTGGCAAGCGGCGCATAAGCTTAATCCCACAGGCGATTGGACGACTTGGCAATGGCCTGCCAAACTTGAAGAATTAAAAACCAAAGCCCGTGCGCAAAATTTATGGAATATGTTTTTGCCAGATGAGCAACTCGGTCAAGGCTTAAGCGTGCAAGAATATGCCCATATTGCTGAGTTGTCTGGCAGAAGCCTTATTGCACCCCATGTGTTTAACTGTAATGCGCCCGATAGTGGCAATATGGAATTGATTTGGCGCTACGGTAACGACGCCCAAAAACAGCAATGGTTAACGCCGTTATTGGCAGGCGAGATTCGCTCTGTGTTTGGCATGACAGAGCCTGCAGTGGCCAGTAGTGATGCCACCAATATGCAAGCCACGGCGATTGTCGAAGGCGATGAAATTGTGCTCAACGGTCGCAAATGGTGGTCATCAGGTCTGGGTGATCCAAACGCTAAGCTTATTATTTTTATGGCACACACCCCAGATGAGAGTAAAGATCGTCATCATCAGCACACCATGGTACTAGTACCTATAGATGCCAAAGGCGTCAAGATTGAACGTATGCTCAAAGTGTTTAATGATTATGATGCACCGCATGGACATGGCGAAATGCGTTTTGACAACGTGCGTGTGCCGCTTAGCAACGTCATCGGCGGGGCAGGCGAGGGGTTTGCAATTGCACAAGGGCGCTTAGGACCGGGTCGTATTCACCACTGTATGCGCTGTATTGGTGCTGCAGAAAAATCGCTAGAGCTTGCCATCGATCGCGGGCTAAGCCGTAGCGCATTTGGCAAACCGCTGCTTGATTTAGGGGGCAACCGTGAACGTATCGCTGACGCCCGTGTCAAAATTGACCAAGCGCGTCTGTTAACCCTGTATGCTGCCTATAAAATGGATAAACTCGGCACCAAAGCGGCGTTGACCGAAATCTCAGCGATTAAAGTGGTCGCTCCAACGGTATTACAAGAAGTCGTCGATATGGCGATTCAGCTGCATGGGGGAATGGGTGTGAGCCAAGACACGCTGTTGCCGATGTTCTTTAACCAAGCACGCAGTCTACGCCTTGCCGATGGACCTGACGAAGTGCATAAAGGCATGATTGCCAAACTTGAAGTGAAAAAACGCCAACAAGCGACGACCAAATAGCTACCAAATAAATAATAGCTAGCTAACAAAAAAGACGTAATGTCAGGTTACGTCATTTTGCTATTTTACCTAGTTAAAAATACAAGTTAAAAAACAAGATAAAAAACAAGGATGAAATTATGCTTGATACTGCGAACCCAGTACGCAAAGGCGAAGAGATTGACAGCAATGCGGTCACCGAGTATTTAATGAGCCAAGGCATCGCTCTGCAAGGTCAGGCAGAAGTCACCCAGTTTTCAGGGGGCGCATCTAACTGGACATACCGCCTAAAATATGCCAACCGTGATTTGATTTTACGCCGGCCACCCAAAGGTACCAAAGCCAAATCCGCCCATGATATGGTGCGTGAGTACAAAGTGCAAAAAGCGCTGCAATCGCAATACCCACTCGTCCCCAATATGGTCGCCCTGTGTACCGATGACCGCGTGATTGGTTGCGATTTTTATGTCATGGATCGCATCGAAGGCATTATTCCCCGTGCCAATTTGCCCAAAGCGTTGACGTTAAGCGAACAGCAAGTCAGCGAGCTGTGCCGGCAGGTGGTCGATGCGTTGATAGATTTACACAAGGTCGATTACACCCAAAACCCTGATTTGGTGGCACTTGGCAAAGGCGAAGGCTACTGCGAGCGCCAGGTCATGGGATGGGATAAGCGCTATGAGCAAGCCCGCACGCCTGATGTGCCTGATTTTGCCGATGTGCGTCAGTGGTTAAAAGCCAACATCCCAACTGATGTCAAAACTAGCGTGATTCATAATGACTGGCGTTTTGACAATGTGATTTTAGACCTAAACAATCCAACCAACATCATTGGTGTGCTCGACTGGGAAATGGCAACGATAGGCGACCCCTTGATGGATTTGGGCTGTGCGTTAGCTTACTGGATTCAAGCCGATGACAATGCGGTGATGAAAGCTACGCGCCGTCAACCGACCAATCTGCCAGGCATGATGACCCGTGCCGAAGTGGTCGAGTATTACCTGCAAAAAACAGGGCTGAAAGTGGACAACTGGCGCTTTTACGAAGTGTTTGGGGTGTTTCGTTTGGCAGCGATTGCGCAGCAGATTTATTACCGTTATTATCATCAGCAGACGGATAATCCGGCGTTCAAAGATTTTGGCGTGATTGTCAATGCCTTGCACGAGCGCTGTGTCGAACTTATCGAAAAAAATAACAATAAATCATAGGGGTTTTCATGAAACTCATCAGCCTTGTCCGTCATGGGCAAGCGTCATTTGGCGCAGACAATTATGACCAACTGTCCCCAAAAGGTATTGCTCAGACCCAGTGGCTTGGCGATAGTTTTCGCCAGTCAGGTCGGCAAGTACACGCGCTGATGTCAGGCAGCATGGCGCGCCAAAAAGACAGTCTCAAGCATTTTTTGAGCCATTATTATGTCACCCGTGAAGGCATTGAACTGACCGAAATCACCCACCATGTGCAAAACATAGCCAATCCCAGTTTGACCATGCCGCTATTGTTGGGTGAAGATAGCAGTTTTAATGAGTTTAATCATGAGCAAATTCTTTATAAAGCGGGATTGCCATTTGCGGATAAAGCCAGTTTTATGGCGTATTTATCTAGTCAAACACACCCTGAAATTAGCTTTACTGAGATTTTTACCCAAGCCATGAGCCGTTGGCAAAGCGGTCAGTACGACAGCGATTATGATGAAAGTTGGCAACACTTTTTGCAGCGCACTTGGAACGGTTTTGAGCGTTTGATGGCGCAAACTGGCGAGCATGAACATGCGATGGTATTTACCTCAGGTGGCGTGATTGCCAGTATCATGCAGCAAGTGATGAAGCTGTCGGATGTGCAAGCTTTTGATTTGAACTGGCATATCGCCAACGCCAGTGTTCACCAATTTCGCGTGAGTGAGCAAGGTGTTTTTTTACAGACCTTTAATGAGTTTAGCTATTTGTACCAACAAGGCGAGCAGATGGTGACTTGGCGCTAAAATTTAGCTTATCAGCTTAACGTTTAAAAAAATTTAATAAATAATTAAGGAAGAAATAATGCAAACACTACCGGAATTACTACAGCAAGTTCAAACCACAATGACACCCCCGAACACTGACTTATCGCCCTTTATAGATAACCAAGTGGGCAAGGGTAAAACTATCTTGATTACTGGCGCAAGCTCAGGACTGGGGGCTGGCATGGCGACCCATTTTGCTCGCATGGGCTATAATTTGGCAATTTGTGCGCGCCGCACCGAACGCCTAGAACAACTCAAAGCCAACCTGTTAGCGGATAATCCGACGATTAAAGTCAGTGTAAAAGCACTCGATGTGACTGATTATGCGCAGGTTTTTAAAGTGTTTCATGAATTTGCCCAAGAGTTTGGCAAGCTTGATCGTATCATCATCAATGCAGGGGTCGGCGAGGGACGCCGTATTGGCAAGGGTAATTTTGAGATTAATCGCAAAACTGCCGAAATTAACTTTATTTCCGGGCTTGCCCAGTGTGAAGCGGCAATGGAAATTTTTCGCGCCCAAAATAGCGGTCATTTGGTGGTTATTTCAAGTATGTCGGCGTTCCGTGGTCTGCCAAAACACATGTCAGTGTACGCGGCAAGTAAATCAGCGATTGCCCACCTTGCTGAAGGGATTCGCGCCGATATGCTGCTATCTGAGTTACCGATTAAAGTGTCAACAATATATCCAGGGTATATACGCACTGAGATTAACGAAGGCGCTAAACCGTTACCCTTTGAAGTGAGTGAAGAAATCGGCACCAAAGCATTGGCAATCGCGATTGAAGGCGAGCCTGATGAAGCGTGCGTCCCTGAACAACCGTGGACACTGATGAGTGATTGGATGAAAAACGCCCCACTGACATGGGTCAATGGTTTGGCATAAACGCTGTCAGTCATCGTTAATCCTATCGCCATCCTTGTTTATCTTATGTATTTAACGCCTATAATGATATTTGCAGTAGGCTAGACAAGGGTCGTAATGATAAAATCACCATCTCCTTTATGAATTTTCTTTATTGTTACGATAACTGAGTGGTACAGGCAACCAAACGATGAAAAAACTTGAAAACGCGCTACAAAAAATTGATAAATACGGTCAGTTTGTGATGAAAAAACTGGTCAATCGCCGCTCATTAGCAGAGCTACAAGGTATCGGTCAAGGCAAAACCGTATTGATTACCGGTGCTAGCTCAGGGATTGGCGCGATGATGGCACGCCGATTTGCTTATCTAGGCTATGATTTGGCAATTTGTGCCAGACGAGAAGAGCGATTAAATGCGTTAAAGCAAGACATTGAAAGCAAGTATCCTGTCAAAGTTGCTGTCAAAACTTTGGATGTCACCGATTATAATCAAATTTTTACGGTATTTGATAGCTTTGTGAGTGACTGCAAAACCCGAGGGAAAACCATTGATAAAGTTATCGTCAATGCAGGGGTGGGCGATAGCCGCGTCATTGGTCATGGACGCTTTGAGACCAATCGCCATACCGCGGAAGTCAATTTTATCGCAGCGATTGCCCAGTGTGAGGCGGCGATGAAGATTTTTCGCCAGCAAAACAGCGGTCAGTTGGTGGTCATCTCAAGTATGTCAGCGGTTCGCGGTTTGCCCCGTCATCTTACCACCTATGCCGCTGCCAAAGCGGGACTGGCAAATTTGGCCGAAGGCATTCGCGCTGATATGATGCAGGAAAAACGTCCGATTACTGTCACCACGATTTATCCCGGTTATATCCGTACTGAGCTTAATATCGGTGCCAAATATTTGCCGTTTGAGAGTACAGAGGAAGAGGGCGTTGAGGCGATTGTCGAAGCGATTGAAGCCAAAGTAAATGAAGCCTTTGTCCCGGCATGGCCTTGGCTACCGATTGGGATTGGTATGAAAATATTGCCGCTTAAAGTTATGACCAAATTTTTATAAGCGCATTTTTAAAAAAATTTTAAACTCTCAGCATCATCAAAAACGCCTTATTAAAAACGCCTTGGCAGCTGATGGCTTGTCAAAGCGTTTTAATACCGTTACCAGTCAACGTGCTGCCTAGTTGACTGGCTATTTGACCAAAGGCATAAGTGCACCATAGCCTGCCGCTTGCATATCTGCCAACGCGATAAACTGTAGCGCATCGCCATTGATGCAATAGCGTAATCCGCCTTTATCCTTGGGACCATCATCAAACACATGCCCCAAATGTGAGTTGGCGACCCGTGAGCGCACTTCTGTTCGTGTCATGTTAAAACTGCTATCGGTTGAGGTGGTAATGGCGTTTGCGCTAATGGGTTTGGTAAAACTCGGCCAACCGCACCCCGAATCATATTTATCCGTGGATAAAAACAAAGGCTCGCCACTGACGATATCCACATATACACCTTTAGCAAACAAATGGTCATATTGATGGCTAAAAGCGCGCTCTGTAGCTGCGTTTTGGGTGACGTCATACTGCGCTTGGGTTAACCGACTTTTTACATTTTTATCGTAGTTTTGATAGCGGGTAGGATTGAGCGCCTCGGTGACTGTCGTGGCAGGCGCTAAGGCTTTGATAACGGGGATTTTTTGATTGGCAAGGCTAATATCAATATGGCAGTAGCCATTGGGGTTTTTGCTCAGATAATCTTGGTGATAATTTTCTGCGTCATAAAAATTTGCCAAGGGTTTATTTTCTACCACAATTTTTTGCGGATATTTTTTTGCCAAATCGGCAAGGGTTTTATCAATGATTGGCTTATCATTGGCATCGGTATAATAAATGCCGGTGCGGTATTGCGCCCCGCGGTCATTGCCTTGTTTGTTGAGACTGGTCGGGTCAATCACCCGCACGTAGTACGCCAAGAGGGTTGCAAGATTGGTTTTATCGATATCATAGATAACTTTGACGGTTTCTGCGTGCCCTGAGCCTGCTATCACCTGCTCATAGCTAGGGTTCGCGCTATTGCCATTGGCATAACCTGATATCGCATCGACTACGCCATCCACGCGCTCCATATAGGCTTCTAGCCCCCAAAAACAGCCACCCGCCAGATAGATAGTATGCGTGCGAATCGGGGTTTTACCATCTGCTTGATAATACACGCCATTATGGTTAATCGGTGCTAAAGCTTTGGCGCTAGCGGCTTGTTTGTTAGTTTGGGCAGTCTGACTAGGCGGATTTTTTGCTTGATTCATGGCTTTGAGTTCTGCAAAATCGTTGCTAGCATTTTCTGATAAGGCTTGGATTTGTGCGGGGGTAAGATTGCCTTTGACCAGTTTTAATAAATTGCCTTGTTTATCCAAAATCGCAAAACTGGGATAGACTTGCACGCCAAATTGTTTAATCAGCTTGCCATTGTTATCCATAAGCACCGGTAGGTTAGCATAGTCTTTGGCAAGCACTGTGTACCAAGTTTGAAAATCTTGCGGGGATTTTTCACTCAAATGACCTGGACTGACCACGCTGACGACATTCATATTGGGATACTGCTTTGCCCATGCGTCGCTTTCTTGGAGCGTTGCCAAACACAGCGGGCACCAGCTTGCCCAAAATTTCACCACAGTTGGCTTGTTGGGGTCAATCACATGACGACCCATTTTGCCTAATTTGGGATTGATTTGGCTCAAACCTTGTAAGGTCGCTAACGTATCGGTCGGCAATACATCCGCTTTGCTAGCATCACGCGCAGAGCCAGCGTTTTCTTTGGCATTCATTTTTTGACAACCCAGCAACAGCAGGCTGCTGATTAATAGGGTAACGGTTAAATTCTTAGCACTTTGAGGAAAATTGACCATGGTACATTTCTCATCTATTTGTAAAGCGTCAAAGATAGCTGTGAATTGGCACTTAAATAAGTTTTTGATTACAAACATAAAGTGAGCCTTTATCTGATTGTAACTGAATCAGCAAATAAGCACAATTTAAAGTTTTAAAAATTAACATTAAGAAAATTATGCCATCATCCATAGGGTTTAAGGAGAAAACTTTTGGTGCATTTGTGGTTATCCTAGTATTGACTAGCCATTGATTTACTTTTGACACGTTAATTCGCTCAAAATTCGCTCAAAGTGCGGCTGCTTCATGCTAAAATCTTGTTTTATGGTTCGTCAAAAGTTTGCCCATGCATCAAGCCATTAAGAACGTCGCAAAAGCCCCCATGATTGCTCGCTATACCTGGTTAGCTATTATGGTCGCGGCGATGATTTGTGCCGACCAATGGGGCGTTGCTAAACAGCAAATCAATCATCTGCTCACGATTACCATTATTTATGGGGTCAGCGTTGAGCTGACTAAACGCCTAATGGTTATTCGACACTTTAACCCACAACAATCTTGGGTCACATTGGCGGGGTTTATCGGGGATTTACTGGCGTGGTCAGCCTTTATTTATTATTCAGGTGGGGCCGCCAATCCGTTGATTACCTTGTTTTTAACGGTGATTGCAGTGGCGTCTATGGTGATGCGCACCGTGCACATCATCAGCTTGTCGGTGCTGTCAGTTGGGCTGTATACGCTGTTATGGTATTGTTATGTGCCGCTGACCCTTAGCCACCATGATCATGCGGTGGGTCAAAAACTCCATTTGCTGGGTATGTTTGGGGTGTTTATTTTTGCGGCAATCATGTTAACCGCCTTAACGGTTTATTTTAAACAAGCGATGAGCCGCAGCTATCAGGCGCTTGAGCAAGCACAGCAAGCTATTCACCAACAACGTCGGTTGCTTGCCATCAGTAGTCTTGCTGCCAATATCGCCCATGAGATGAGCACGCCGATTGCGTCGATGCAATTACTGAGCGATGACATTGCCCAGCAATTAGAGGAAGACGATGAATTATTGGATGACATAAAACTGTTACAGTCACAAATCGACGTCTGCCGCCAATCGCTGCACAAGCTCAAATCCCACATCCAATCCAATGCGCTGCCGCCAGCGCAATCTGAGCCATTGGTATGGGTAACGTCATCAAATTTACCAACGCTACTGCCCAAAGTCGTCAATGATTGGCAATTTATCAACCGCCATGTTGAAGTAGCACTCAATGTACCACCACAACCGATCGCTGTCCCCTTGAGTGAAGAACAGCTGTATTCTATTGTGATGAATATGCTCAATAATGCCATGCAGGCACAAGCCACAAGGCTTGCTATTAATGTACAGCTTGCTCAAAACGTGGTGATGATTATTGAAGACAACGGGCAGGGTATCGACAGTAGCATGGTACAGCGTATCCAACACCAAACCGCCATCGAATCGGATCATGGCTTAGGGCTTGGCTTGACGATTGCCAAAACAGTTATAGAATATGTTGGCGGACACCTTGAACTGACCAATAAGCAAAATTCAACCTTGCAAAAAAGGTTAAATAATTCAGGTACGTGCGTGAAGATAACTTTACCAGTAATCCATGCGCCCGCCAGTTTGTTTTAGGAGACTAGGTTGCAACACCCACCCCTGTTAGCAGAGACATGGCTTATCATTGATGACGATGAGGTATTTTGCCGTATCTTAAAAAAGTCGTTGGAAAAACAGGGCAATCAGGTATCGACGGCCAGCAATGCCGATAGCGCGCTACAACTGGCAAAGAAGCAGTTACCCAAGTTTATTATACTGGATCTCAACATCGGTGATGACAACGGCATTCATCTGATTAAGCCTTTGCTCGCTATTATCCCCAACGCCAAAATTTTAATGCTTACTGGCTATGCCAGCATTGCGACCGCCGTCAGTGCGGTCAAAATGGGCGCGTATCATTATTTGCCTAAGCCTTGTAGTCTGGACGAAATCTATAAAGTATTAGACATCGTAGCAACCCCTACAAAGTCACTAAGTAGTGCCACAGATGAACGTTTGTCACTTGAACATCACGAATGGGAATACATCCGCCAAGTATTAGATGAATGCCAAGGCAATATCAGTGAAGCCGCGAGGGTACTAAAAATGCACCGGCGCACACTACAGCGTAAACTACAAAAAAAACGTAAAGTGGATGCACAATAACCTTTTTTAACCGCACACAGCAGCCCACAAATTGTCAGCCGAGTCAGCTAAATAGTTGGGTGAGCAAAAGACACAAAAAAAGCGCTTATAATAAATAAGCGCTTTTTTGATATCTATTTTTTGCTATCGATGCAAATGGTTAATCAATCAATCAAGCGTTATTCACGCAGTCACGATATCAGACCATTTACGATAGTAGGCCTAGCTAACTTTAGATAGCAACGATATTGCTAGCTTGGTCGCCTTTTTGACCTTGGGTCACAACGAAAGATACGCGTTGACCTTCCGCTAAGGTTTTGAAACCTGAGCTTGCGATTTGGCTATAATGTGCGAAAACGTCTTTGCCGCCATTGTCTTGTTCGATAAAGCCAAAGCCTTTTGATTCGTTAAACCATTTTACGGTGCCGTTTACAGTATTTGACATAGGATTGTCCTTGATTAGATAGATTTTAAAAGTGGTCATCTGACCCTAAAGCTGGAACTAAGCCACAACACGATTCTATTTAGTATGATAGAATTGCGGCAGTTTTGATACACGATTGACTTAAAATCTAGGACACAAGCGTAATGGAAACGAACTTAGAATAGACTTAATGTAATGCGATTGAAACTTCTGACTGCTTTCTAGCTGTTGTCCAGTATATAGTAATACCGGCAGATAGCAAGGAATATCACAATAGTTTTGTAAGTGAACTGTGTTAAACCCAACTTTTTACCTTTATTTAAGCCAAAGGCTGATTTTGATTTAAGCCAAAGGCTGATTCTCATTTAAGCCGAAGGCTGATTCTCTAAACCCTTTAAAAAATGGGCAAACCCTTCCTCAGCGCGGGCATCAAGGCGACTGCTAGTCACCACGCGTACCAAATTACTCCAAATAATGGGTAAATTGGCTTGCTCAAATTTTTTCACCAAACCCACATCTTCATGGCAAGTTAATTCATCAAAACCACCCACCGCCACATAATCTTGACTGGCAAAGCTCAAATTTGCCCCATGAATATGGCGATGATTCATACAATCTTGATAATGGGCGAGGTATTGCTGTTTAGTGCTATCTGACAACGCATCCCAACAATCGATGCTCACTACGCCACATATCATGGCTATGGGCATAGTTGTAGGCGTAGTTGTGGGTTCGGCTTTTAGGTGTTTGATTTGTGCAACTAACCAATCAGCTTCAACCATACTATCGGCATCGGTGCAAGCAATCCAATCAGCCCCTTGCTCAATCAAGTAACGCACGCCCAAATCCCTGACTTTACCCACACAGCGAAACTCACAGCGCAGCCAGTCTACGTGGGCGTTTTGTACTTTTGATAAGGTATCATCATCACAACTATCTAGCACGACCACCGTTTGTACCGCTATGTTGCTTGATAGCTGAGCAATCGCCTGTTTAATCGCATCCAAACACGCGCTGATACTATCGGCTTCATTATGGGCAGGGATGACTATACCGATTTTTTTGGGTCGCCGCTGTGTGACTGGAGTATTTGGCATGATGCTTTTCTCAGTTATTCCACTAGATTTTCTTGCTTGGCAAGGCTTTGGTGATTGGCTTGCCAAATGGTCAACAAAAAATCTTGGTCAATCACATGACTTTGCTGACGGTAGTGCAGCTGTTGTTGCAAACTGTCGTGGACTGTTTCGCCTGTCAGTTGAAACCCGTCAATCGGATAGCGCCAATGACAGGCTAAAATCACGCCATTGTCGGTTAATGCGGTGTTCAGCCAAGCGATGACTTCGGTCAGTGCGTCAGGCGCCAAGTAATATAAAATCTCACTGACTACAATCAAATCAAATCGCTCACTCGGCAAATCCTGCGGTATCAAGCCTTGCACAACTTGCACATGCGCCTGATTGTGCAGACGCTCACTGGCAAGTTTGACTGCCTCAAGTTGCCCATCTACACACCGCAAATAATCGCAGCGCTGGGCTAACTGCTCACTAAATACGCCATTGCTACAGCCCAGTTCAATCGCCTTGGCAAAATGGGGGTAGGGCAATAATGACAAGCAAATCGCGCGTTTTCGCACTTCATACCAGCGTTTTTCATATTGCCAAGGGTCGCTACTATCGGCATAAATTTGGGCAAAATACGCTGACACATCAGTCATGAAGATATACCTCAAACGGTTGGCTAAGTCTGGTTAACGTGGTATCTGACAAAATAGGCGCTGTTCCCGTTGTTGGGTCAGCATAGATTTGGCTGCTAAAACAGCGCATGGCATAACTTTTTCGCTGCGTCTGCAATTCGCTTAAATCAAATCGCCATGCCTTGTGCCAGGGAATACGGCTATCGCCAGGCTTTGCCCAATGCCATGCCCAAATCAGCACTTGATAGCAGGTCAAATTTAGGCGACTTTTAAACTCATGGGCAAAACGCTGTACCACTTGCCCAGTGCCTTCATGGTCGGGATGACCATCGTACGCAAATGGGGTGATTAAAATATCAGCGGGCTGAATCAGCGATGTTAACTTGTCAAAAAAATCCGCTTGTCGCCCAAAAACTTCGCCATCAGGAAAATTCAAGCTTATCATCGACACATTGGGCAAATCCAAACTGCTACCCAGCGTTTCAAGCGCAAGTTGGCTTTCAAGTGCGCGGATTTTTGCCAGTTTGTCGGTCGGATACAGCGCTGAGTTAGGGTGGCTTTTCTCGCCTTGGGTAACACTAACAATCAATATTTGATTGCCTTGAGCCACTAACGCTTGCAGTAGCCCACCACAGCCCAAAATCTCATCATCTGGGTGCGGCGCAAAAATACACACGCGCCGATGGGTGGGAAAATGGGTCGATATATCCAGTCTGGTGAGACTATCTAACCCCTGCCACGCTTGCCAATCTTGTGCCGATGTGCCGTCGCCTGCAATTAAACGGTCACCCACAATCGGATGCAGTGGGGCATATTGAGAATTTACAGTTGCCATAATGCCCTTTGTGAATCGCCTAGCTGTTCGGCAGTCAATTTGCCAATCGCTTCACTGTCAAATGCGCCATGGGTTTGACGGATAAATACCGATAAATCTGCCGACAGCCGTGCAAAATGGGCGTTTTTGCAAAAAGGCGTTGCGCCCAAGGCTTTACCCACTTTTTCAAGCACTAGCATGGCGGTGGTCTCCACTTGCGCTCTTAAGATACGGATAGGGAGTGCATGACTTTGGCTAGGCTCACTATCGATTAATTGCGCAACCTGATGAAAGTACGCTTGGGTGACACTGAGTGCTTGCGACACTTCGCCAAGATAAAGTGCTTTAAAGGCTTGGGGTTTTTGCTGATAGCTGTCCAATAAAAACTGTGCCAACTGGGCTGCCGCGCCATACCAACAAGCCGCTACCCCTGCTGCACCCTGCCAAAATCCTGGGCGGTCGAGATAAGGGCTGCTAATCGCATCTGACATGACTTGGGTGGCGTTAGCGCCTTTTAGATGGAGTGTGGCTGTCGCCGTGTAGGGCATACCTACCGCATACCAACCGCTGTCATCAATGGTCACTTGCGGCTGCTTCATGGCTAACATCAGCAATTGGGCGTTATTATGGGCATCTCGGAAACTAACCAAGCCATGATCGACAAAAGTCGCACCCGAACACCACAGTTTTTGTCCCGTGCATGTTTCGCCATCAAAACGCAGTGGGTTATCACCGCCTTCTGCTGCCCATACCGCCCATATGCCTTCAGCGATATCGTCCACGCCCAATTCTGCCAGAATCGCCAATGCATCAAGATGCGACTCAAAAAATTTGACCAGGTTCAAGTCACAAGCGGCGACCTGCGCCAATACTTGCCAGCGCTGTAAAGTATGACCGTCAGCAGGCAAGGCAATTTGAGCGGACAAAAGCACCAACTGCGACAAAGTTTGCTTTAGTTGTGTGACATAAGCAGCATCGCTTAGTTTAGGTGATGTATCAACCATTCTACGAAAGTCTTGCAAAATAGCGGTGATTAATTTACCCAAGTCCGATTGGTGGTAGTCGGTAGGTAAAGCATGAGCCAACACTGGTGTCATTTTGAGTTTCTCATTGGCTGTTTTATGGTCTATTTTGTTGTCTCTGTGATTGGGCTATTTGGTTTATCCATGTGGGTTAAATCGGTCAAAAAATGCGCTCGCCACGTGTCAATATCGGTCTCATAAATGCCCTTTAGTAGCGATTGGTGACGTTGTTCCCGTTGTTGTTTGGTGATGGTCAATGCTTGGTATAAGCCCTCTATCATGCTGTCGTTGCTATTCGGGTCGACCAAGATAGCTTGCTGAAGTTGGTGCGCTGCCCCCGCGTTTTTAGACAAAATCAAAAACCCTGCGTTTTGTTCGTCCTGTGCGGCAATATATTCTTTTGCCACCAAATTCATGCCGTCTTTTAGCGAGTTAACCCAACAAATTTGGCATTGCCTAAATAAAGGCATTAAATTGTCATGACTGACAGGGTCTTCTTGATAGATAATCGGTTGCCAACTGGCAGTAGCAAATTGGCTATTAATTTGCTCAACGAGGGTGTGTACTTGTTGTCGTAACTGTTGATAGGTCTCAATATCAAGACGGGACGGGCAAGCAATTTGATACAGCTGAATCCGTTCAAGATATTGCGGATAACGCTGCAAAAAGGCGGCAAAAGCTTGTAAGCGTTCAGGAATGCCTTTGGTGTAATCCAGTCGTTCCACCGCTAAAATCGTGGTGATGGATGAAGTGAGATTTTTTAACACAGCTGGGTCGGACAGCGGTTGACTGGCAAGCTTATGAATATAGACAGGATTGATACCAATCGGATAGGCTTTTATTAAGGTGGTATGATTGCCATGGGTAATGAGTGTACGCGCATTTGTTTGAGTAATTTGGATGGCGTGGGGGAGTAGCTGCTCAATCACCGCGACACAATTTTGAGCGTCTTGTTGGGTTTGTAATCCAACCACATCGTAATCGAGTAATTGATGGATTAACGTTTGACCATAAGTCAAAAAATCCCATACCCATAACTGGGGAAACGGAATATGTAAAAAAAAGCCAATACGCTGTTTCATGCCTAAGTCACGGCAATGCCTTGCTACCGCAAAAAAATGATAATCTTGTATCCAAATCATATCGTCAGGCTGTGCGATTTGCTGTAGCTGTTTGGCAAACATACGATTGACAGCTTGATAAACGCTAAAATCTTCACTACTCGATACAATCAAATCCGTGCGGTCATGCATCCCCGCCCAGAGTAGATTATTGGCATAACCACAATAATATTTTTCATATTGTATGGGGGAAAAAGCTGTCGTGACATAGGTGACTTTGTCATACTGCTCAGTCGCAAATTGATTGACGGTATCGGGCATATCGCTGATTGTTGTCACTACTTGACCGTTCCAACCGACCCAAATACCACCATCTTTGGCAAGGGCTTCTTGAAGCGCTACTGCCAACCCGCCTGCCACAGCTTTAGGTGACTGTTTATTAGGTAAATTAACCCGATTCGATAACACAATCAACTTTGACATAGAGCCAACAACCCTTGAAGTAACACAGTAACGGCTGAGACATCGCTCACATAATAATGAGCATGGGTGGGTTCACAACCGACTTTGATACCAATTCCTTTGATATCACTACCTTTCTTATTTGATGTATCACCATAACTTTGTACGGCAATAAATCCTGCTTCATCAGTCACATCATCGCCGATAAATATTGGACGGCAATGAGGATGATAGTGTTTTAAAACATGGTTAATGGCAATGCCTTTATCGACCCCTTGCGGCAATAGCTCATACACATATTTGCCCGCTTTAAGTTGCCAATCATTAAAATCATGCCCAATAGCTTGCATAATGGTTAAAGCGCTATCGGCAAGTTCAGGGTGCTCACGAAAATGCAGGGCCACACCAAAAGGTTTTTGTTCAATTCGCCAGTGTGGATGATTACCAGTGGCGTTAACGACGCTTTGATTAATTTGTTGTAGCTGCGTTAAATCGATGTCCACCAAAGAATAGCTATCGATTAGCGTATCGCATTGCAAACCGTGACTACCAATCACCGGCAATTTTAACGGTGCTGTCAAACGTCTAGCATCGGCAACTGACCGCCCTGTTACTAGCCAAATGGGTAGATGCTTTTGTAACTGCGCTAAAATTGCTAAATTATCATTGCTGATAAAACTTTGTTGGGGATCGGGGTGAAATTCACTAAGCGTCCCATCAATATCTAACAATAGCAAAAAATCACCAACCCCTTGCACAACTTTGGCTAAATTATCAGCTAAAAGTTGTGAGGGGCTAGTGACTGAATGATAGGTAATGGTATGAAGGTGACTAACACTCATCTTATATTTTTATCATTTTATCATTCTAAATTAATCATGCTAAATCCATGACAAGGTAAAATTACGGTGTCAAAATCACTTTTCGACACTCTTCTTCACGTTTTTCAAAGATTTCATAGCCTTTTGCCGCATCCGATAGATTCATACGATGGGTAATAATCGCTTCAGGCGATAAATCCCCATTTTCAATATGTTCAAGCAGTTGTGGCAAGTATTTATGTACATGGGTTTGACCCATTTTAAAGGTTAATCCTTTGTCAAAGGCATCACCCATCAAGAAACCATGAATCGGACCTGCGTATACCCCAGGAATACTGACTGTACCACCACGGCGTACCGCTGCTATACACTGGCGTAATGCCGCGCCACTTGAGCCTTCAAGCTTAAGCGTCGTTAATACCGTTTCAACTATGCTACCTTTTGATTCAAAACCAACGGCATCAATCACCGCATCGACACCACGATGCCCCGCAGTTTGCTCAATAATGGCTTCTGCGGCATCAACTTTGTCAAAATTGACAGGAATTGCGCCATACGTATCTTGTGCGTATTGCAGACGATAGTCATTGTGGTCAACGATGAATATTTGTGCCGCGCCTAACATTTTGGCACAGGCGGCTGATAACAAGCCCACAGGTCCTGCACCATAGATAGCCAAAGTCGAACCTTTGGTGACATTGGCATTCGTCACTGCTTGCCAAGCAGTCGGTAAAATATCCGATAAGAACAACACTTTCTCATCAGGCAATGAACCTGGGACTTTAAAAGGGCCAAAATTGGCTTTTGGGACGCGCACATATTCTGCTTGTCCACCCGGTACACCGCCGTATAAATGACTAAAACCAAACAATGCCGAAGGTGGTGGAATAAGCTTTTTGTTCATCGCCGCGCCGGGACCCTCATTAGTGGTCTCACAGGCTGCCATCAAATCATTTTGACAGAAAAAGCAGCTACCACAGGCGATTACAAAGGGTATCACCACGCGATCGCCTTTTTTTACCGCTGTGACGTCAGCGCCCACTTCTTCGACCACCCCCATAAATTCATGACCAAAAATATCGCCTTCTTCGGTCGCAGGGATCTTACCGCGGTATAAATGTAGGTCCGAGCCACAAATGGCGGTAGCAGTAACTTTTAAGATAATATCATCTTTGGCTTGTAACTGTGGGTCGGGAACATTGTCGACTCGAACATCTTTGGCACCGTGGTAGGTTAATGCGCGCATGGGTATTACTCCTAGTTATTGTTTTGCTGTTATTGTTTTTTGACTGTTATTTGACCAAATAAAGCAGCGCCACTGAACTGATATATTATGTGGCGTTATCATTTGACGTTTTGCAGAGTAACATGCGCCATGCACGGTTGTTGCCTATTCATGTAGTAGATAGGTTAATGTAATGTAAGTAATCTTAAAATAAACCATTGAAAATATTATATAATTTTAATAATTGTCCATAAAATTTTAGTATCAATTTTTAGTTATGGCTTAAACTTTAGTTCGCGTGATTTTTTTAAAAAATAACGGTCCAGGCTGCTAATAAAAATCAAGCCGCTCCTATGCTACTAATTCGCTACTAATTCGCTACTAAAAGAAAACGCATATCAGCCAACAACAAAATTCAGTCAGTAAAAGTGATTAGGTATATCTCTTTGGAAGTTATACAATAAGCCAAAATTTGGTTGTCTATGATTTTATCTACATTTCTATTGTCAATTTTTGATAGGTAACACGTTGAATTTTGCAAGCTATTGACCCAAGTTATAATTGAAAATACAGCCATCATCAATCATCAAAAAAAACATTGTTAATTAAAAAAATTTAAAAATGGATATTGAAAAGATTTATCAAAACACCATATTAATTTTAGTTCAAGCTAATTAGTTAAAATAAAAGTTAAAAGGAAAAATAATAATGCAATTTGATAAATTTACCAATGCCTTACAAAACGCGGTTCAGCAGGCACAAACGCTCGCTGTTACTCGTGATCATACCGCGATTGAGCCGATTCATTTATTGTCAGTGCTACTCAATGAACCGAGTAATGCCAATGTGTATGAACAAGCAGGCGCAAACTTAAATCAGTTAAAAACAGAGGTGCAACAATCGCTCAACAACCAAGCGGTGATTGGCACACCCACAGGTGATGTCAATCTCAGCCCAAATACGGTTAAGATTTTAAATCTAGCCGAGCGTCATGCGCAAAAAGCGGGCGATCAGTTCTTATCTACTGACTGGGTGCTGGTTGCCCTAGCCGAGACAGGCGATACCGCAAAACTGCTTACAAAAGCAGGAGTCAATGAACCAAAACTAAGACAAGTCATTAATTTTATTCGTGGGGGTGATAAAGTGGATACACAAAATAGCGAAGACCAACGTGATGCCTTAAATAAATATACCATCGATTTAACCGCACGCGCCGAATCGGGCAAACTTGACCCCGTGATTGGGCGCGATGACGAAATCCGCCGTACCATTCAAGTATTGTCACGCCGTACCAAAAACAACCCGGTGCTCATTGGTGAGCCGGGGGTAGGTAAAACTGCCATTGTCGAAGGATTGGCACAAAAAATCGTCAATGGTGACGTGCCAGAAGGCTTGCGCAACAAACGCGTATTATCGCTTGATTTGGGGGCACTGATTGCGGGGGCAAAATTCCGTGGTGAGTTTGAAGAACGCCTAAAAGCGGTACTTAAAGACTTAGCAAAAAGCAAAGGGCAAGTCATTTTATTCATTGATGAAATTCATACCTTGGTCGGTGCCGGTAAAGCCGATGGCGCGATGGATGCGGGTAATATGCTCAAACCTGCGTTAGCGCGTGGTGAGCTGCACTGTGTGGGCGCGACTACCCTGGATGAATACCGCCAATATATCGAAAAAGATGCCGCCCTTGAGCGTCGTTTTCAAAAAGTATTTGTTGATGAGCCTACCGTGGAAGATACCATTGCCATTCTGCGCGGTCTAAAAGAGCGTTATGAACTGCATCACGGTGTTGATATCCAAGACAGTGCGATTATTGCTGCCGCGCAGATGAGTAACCGTTACATCACCGACCGCAAATTGCCCGACAAAGCCATTGATTTGTTGGATGAAGCCGCTAGCCGTCTAAAAATGGAACTTGATAGTAAACCAGAAGCCTTGGGCAAATTAGAAAGCCGTTTGATTCAGCTCAAAATGCAACGTGAAACGTTAAAGCATGAAGATGACGAAGGCGCAAAATCACAGCTAAAACTGCTGGACACCCAAATCAGCGAGCTTGAAAAAGAATACGCAGATTTAAATGAAATTTGGCAAGCAGAAAAAGCCCTTGTTAAAGGTAGCCAACAGCTCAAAGACGAGCTTGATAAAGCACGTATCGCCTATGAAAAAGCCCAGCGTGAAGGTGACTACGAGACCATGTCAAAACTGCAATACGAAACCATTCCACAACTGGAAAAACGTATTAAAGACTCTGACTTGGCTGAGCAAAAAGAGCAAGCAGGGGAAGCGCCAAGCGTCAAACTGCTACGTAACAAAGTCACCGAAAACGAAATCGCTGAAGTCGTTGCTGCTGCAACAGGCATCCCTGTTACCAAAATGATGCAAGGCGAACGTGAAAAAATGCTGCACATGGAAGAAAAACTGCATGAGCGCGTAGTCGGTCAAGATGAAGCAGTACAAGCAGTCGCCAATGCGGTGCGCCGTAGTCGTGCAGGGCTGTCTGACCCCAATCGTCCTAGCGGTTCGTTCTTGTTCCTAGGCCCGACAGGGGTGGGTAAAACTGAATTGACCAAATCGTTGGCAAGTTTCTTGTTTGATGATGAAAATGCCATGATTCGTATTGATATGTCTGAATTTATGGAAAAACACAGTGTCAGCCGTCTTGTCGGCGCACCCCCAGGCTACGTGGGTTATGAAGAAGGTGGGGTATTGACCGAAGCGGTACGCCGCCGACCCTACAGTGTGGTATTGTTTGATGAAGTAGAAAAAGCGCATCCTGATGTGTTTAATATCCTACTGCAAGTGCTAGACGATGGTCGCTTGACCGACAGCCAAGGCCGCGTTGTGGACTTTAAAAACACCGTCATTATCATGACCTCAAACCTTGGGTCGGATAAAATCCAAGAGATGGCAGGCGATAGCTACGAAGAAATCAAAGCGGCAGTGATGAATGCAGTCAATCAGCATTTCCGCCCAGAGTTTATCAACCGTATTGATGAAATCGTGGTGTTCCATCCACTTGGGCAAGAGCAAATGGCAGGTATTGCAGATATTCAACTGTCACGCTTACGCAAACGTCTTCAAGAGCGTGACATGGATATTGTATTGTCAGATGAAGCCATGACGAAATTGATCGCTGTGGGTTATGACCCTGTGTATGGTGCAAGACCGCTAAAACGTGCCATCCAGCAAGAAATCGAAAATCCGCTATCAGTCAAATTGTTATCGGGTGAGTTTGTAGCGGGTGATACCATCAAAGTGGATGTCGATGAACAGGGCAATTTCACGTTTGATAAATTGCGTGTGAGTTAATTTTCTGACCAAAAAAACGGCTTTCGCATGAGAGCCGTTTTTTTTCGCCTATGTATAGCAAATTACAGTATAATTCTGCCTAAATGTGAAAGTTGAGGAAACAAAATGTCAATCAAATCCGACCGCTGGATACGCCAAATGGCACAAGAGCATGGCATGATTGAGCCATTTGAAGCAGGTCAAGTACGTGTGGGCGAACAAGGACAAAAATTGGTCAGCTACGGCACCTCAAGCTATGGTTATGATGTCCGCTGCGCGCGCGAATTTAAAGTATTTACCAATGTACATTCTGCCATCGTTGACCCAAAAAACTTTGATGAGCGTAGCTTTATTGATATCGTGGGCGATGAGTGTATCATCCCGCCCAACTCATTTGCCTTGGCTCGTACTGTCGAGTATTTTCGTATTCCCCGCGATGTATTGACCATTTGTTTGGGAAAATCTACCTATGCGCGCTGCGGTATTATCGTCAATGTCACGCCGCTTGAGCCAGAATGGGAAGGGCATGTGACGCTTGAATTTAGTAATACCACCAACTTACCGGCGCGCATCTATGCCGGTGAGGGCGTGGCGCAAATGTTATTTTTCCAAAGTGATGCCGATGATGTGTGCGAAACTTCCTACAAAGACCGTGGCGGTAAGTACCAAGGTCAAATGGGCGTGACCTTACCCAAAGCCTAAACGATAAGCACTAAGCAGTAATATAGACCCACTTCGGTGGGTTTTATATTTTATGGCGACAAATTGTTAAGCGCTCAAATTTTACACAAGCTTACAACTGCTTTAAGCTTTCTATTTTTGAATATGTCATACTAACGATGCACTACTGCTATGGTTTTAAAATAATAATACCGCACACAATAAGGATAACACCATGATTGAACTAAGTAATAACTATGTCGCCCTAAATTTGGCAAAATTTATCTATGAAGAAGAAGCCAAACTCACGCCAAATAAACACCAGCAAGAAAGTGATATCAAAGAATATATTTTTGAGTTATATGAAGAGTGCGTTGCTGTCGTTGAAGAAAACGACTCAGCGGATTATGAATATGAGGACTTTGATTTTGATGAGGATGAATCGTTAGCAGATGACGATGACGATATGCTTCGCTAACATGTTAATCCATAAAAAAATCGGCTACTAGCGCCGATTTTTTTTATATTTAAGTAGGGATTAAGCAATAGTTGCCGCAAAATAATCGCGGTCAAACGCCGTGATGGGTTGGCTTGTTGCTTTTACCATCGCAATATGCGCGTCTAAGCGTGGCAACATACGACCGACATAGTAGTCTGCTAATTTTGCTTTATTGGCATAGAAGTCGCCTTCTTTGCCATTCGCCGCTTCAACCATCAAGCCAAACATATAAGCAAAGCTGACATAACCAAAGGCCTGTAAGTAATCAACCGCACAGCCATTGATTTCGTCTTTGTTGACCGCTGCCGCCGCTACCACCGCTTTGGTTAAGTCTTCAAGTTTATCAGCTGATGTTAAAATCGCTTGTTTGATGGCATGGTCTGCGTTCATGTTATTGGCAAAATCACGCATTTCTTGCACATACGTTGTCACAAACGCACCGCCGTTTTTCACCACTTTACGACCTAATAAGTCAAGTGATTGGATACCATTAGTTCCTTCATAAATTTGCGAGATACGGGTGTCACGTACGATTTGTTCCATGCCCCATTCACGGATATAGCCATGACCACCAAAGCATTGCTGTGCATCAATTGACGCTTCAAGACCACGGTCGGTTAAGAATGCTTTAGCAACTGGCGTCAAAAGAGCAACGCGGTCATCAGCGGCTTTTCTTGCTGCAGCATCATCGGTATATTTGTTGGTATCAAGCTCTTTGGCAACATACATCGCAAAGCAGCGTGAGGCTTCACTGATGGTTTTAGCGTTTAACAGCATACGGCGAACGTCGGCATGAAATACGATTGGGTCAGCGGCTTTGTTTGGTTCTTGGATACCGCTATCGGCGCGACCTTGGATACGATCAAGGGTATAAGCTGTGGCGTTTTGATACGCTAACTCAGCGCCACCGATACCTTGTAACCCCATTGTCAAACGCTCATAGTTCATCATGATAAACATGGACGCAAGACCGGTATTTTCTGCGCCTACCATAAAGCCTTTGGCACCATCAAAGTTCATGACGCAAGTCGCTGACGCTTTGATACCCATTTTGTGCTCGATAGAGCCACAGCTTACCGCATTACGCTCGCCCAATGAGCCATCCGCATTCACGTGGAATTTGGGTACGATAAACAATGAAATCCCTTTTGAGCCTGCTGGGGCATCTGGGGTTTTTGCCAATACCAAATGAATGATGTTGTCCGCTAAGTCATGTTCACCTGCGGTGATAAAGATTTTGGTACCTGTAATATTGTAGCTACCGTCTTGGTTTGGCACGGCTTTGGTTTTGATGATACCTAAGTCGGTACCTGCGTGCGGTTCGGTCAAACACATCGTACCTGTCCACTCACCTGAGTAGATTTTTTCTAGGTAGGTTTGTTTTTGTTCTTCAGAGCCTGCGTTATAGATACACATGCACGCGCCACCCGATAGGTTGGGGTATAGTGCAAATGATTGGTTAGCGGTAAATACCATCTCTTCAGCGAGCATCGTAACCATTTTTGGCATGCCTTGACCGCCATGATTTGGATCGCCGCCCAAACCAATCCAGCCGCCTTGTGCGTATTCGTCAAATGCTGCTTTAAAACCAGTTGGGGTTTTTACTTTGCCTTCACCTAGATATTGTGCCCCTTCTTCATCGCCTGAGCGGTTGATGGGCAGTAACGTGTTTTTAGCAAATTTTGACATTTCTTCTAAAATCATATTGACCGTATCACTGTCAACATGGGCTAACTGTTCATTTTTTTGCCAAAAATCAGCTGCATTGAATACATCATTCAAAATGAATTTCATGTCTTGAATTGGCGCATTATAAATAGGCATATTATTTCCTTTTATGGGTTAGCTCGTCATTCGAAATGAGACAAATCCTTAGACAGCTCTTGCTACCTAAGGATTGAATAAAGAATTAAACTATCAATGATTCTATCATAATTTTATTACTACACTGGATAGCTTAGTAAAAAATTAGAATTGGAATTCGTCAACTTCCATAGTCATGTATGGCTCAAGACCTGTATCAATACGTTTGACGTAAGTTAAGGTGCGAGGCAATAGTTTTGCAAAGTAGAACTGAGCGGTTTTGATTTTGGCTTGATAGAATTTGGTCTCAGTGGTGTCGCCTTGGAGCGCTTGTTGAGCGACTAACGCCATACGCGCCCATAGGTAAGCTAGGGTGATGTAGCCACTATAGTACATGTAGTCAACCGCCGCTGCACCCACTGCATCCGGATTTTCAGTGGCTTGCATACCAATGCGAGCGGTCAAATCGCCCCATTCTTTATTCAAACGTGCTAGTGGACGAATGAATTCACCCATCGCATCGTTGTCTTTGTTTTCTTCACAGAATTGATAAATCACTTTGCTAAAGTTAGCTAGCATTTTACCTTGTGAACCCAATACTTTACGACCTAACAAGTCGAGTGACTGGATTTCAGTGGTACCTTCATATAAACAAGCAATACGCGTATCACGTACGTTTTGTTCCATGCCCCATTCACGGATAAAGCCGTGACCACCATATACTTGCACACCGTGATTGGCTGCTTCATAACCTGTTTCAGTTAAGAAGGCTTTGGCAATTGGGGTTAAAAAAGACAACATTTGGTCAGCGTAGGCTTGTGTTTCGCCTTCACCTTTTGTTACCACATCAGAGAATTGTGATAGATAGTAGACGAGGGCACGGCCACCTTCTGCAAACGCTTTACAAGTTAATACCATGTTGCGCACTGCTGGATGGACGATGATTGGGTCAGCCACTTGTTCTGGCGCTTTTGCACCGCTTAATGCGCGCATCGCAAGACGTTCTTTAGCGTAGCTTAAGCCACCTTGGAAAGCCAATTCCGCCGCAGTGAGACCTTGAATCGCGGTACCAATACGGGCGGTATTCATAAAGGTAAACATACAGTTTAGACCTTTGTTTTCAGGTCCAATCAAGTAGCCTTTGGCTTTATCAAAGTTTAGTACCGCAGTTGCAGAGGCTTTGATACCCATTTTGTGTTCAATCGAACCACAGGTAACGGGGTTACGCTCACCGATAGAGCCATCTTCGTTGACATTGAATTTTGGTACGATGAATAATGAGATACCTTTGGTACCTGCTGGCGCACCCGGTAAACGCGCTAGTACGATATGGACAATGTTGTCTGCCATGTCGTGTTCGCCCGCTGAGATAAAGATTTTTTGACCGGTGATAGCGTATGAACCGTCTTCATTGGGTTCAGCTTTGCTGCGGATAATACCTAGGTCAGAACCTGCATGCGCTTCGGTCAGACACATGGTACCTGTCCACTCACCGCTGACGAGTTTTAACAAATATTTTTGTTTTTGTTCATCGGTACCGTGGTGTTCTAGTGTACGGATAGCGCCTTCAGATAGACCTGGGTACATTGAGAAAGACCAGTTAGCGGTACCTACCATTTCATTGACCGCTGAACCCAATGACAATGGCATGCCTTGACCGCCAAATTCTTCATCGGCACATAAAGAAGGAAAGCCTAATTCACAGTATTGTTTATAAGCTTCTTTAAAGCCTTTTGGCGTATATACATTACCATTTTCAAAACGACAGCCTTCTTCATCGCCTGAACGGTTAAGGGGTGACAATTCTGCTTCAGAGAAGCTTGCACCTGCTTCTATGAAACTATCAATCGTTTCTTTATCCGTATGGGCATAGCTAGGAATGGTTTTGTAGTGATCTTCAAATTTTAATAATTCATGCATGACAAATTTCATATCACGAAGCGGCGCTTTATATTGCATACGATATCCTTGATTAGTGTTTTAAAAAGACAAAAAACCCTACCCCATTACTAAGGTTTTATATCTCTAAGATAGGAAAATTTGGCAAAGGTGACAAGGTGCTAACATGACTATTGGGTCATAAAAAAATCTAATTAGTCTAATTTAAACTTATAGCAAATAGTTTGGTTTGTAGTTGGCTTTAAGCCACTCAGTGGTATCTTTACTAGACATGGGTACACCAAAACCAAAGCCTTGAATTAAATCACAACCAAGGCTACGCAAATATTCAATTTCTTCACGGTTAGAGACGCCCTCAGCCAATGCTTGCATGGATAGCGAATGCGCCATCTCAATCACTGATTTGACTATCACTTGTTTTTTTGTGTCCTGTAAAATATCCGTGATAAATAAGCGGTCAATTTTGAGCACATCAATCGGATATTTAATCAAATATTGCAGCGCGGCAAAACCTGTACCAAAGTCATCAATCGATATACTAAAACCATACTGGCGCAGTTTTGCTAGCATCAGCTGCGCTTTTACTTCATCTTGAATGTTGCAGACTTCGGTGATTTCAAAACTGATTAATTGGGCAAGCCAACTATACTGCTGTATCATCCCTTCAATAAACTCAATAAATTTGTCACTAATCAATTGACGAGTATCAATATTGATACAGATGAGGCAGTTATAGCCCATCTCACGCCATGTCAAAATCTGCTCGATACACGCTAACACGATTTTTTCAAATAGCGCCTGCGATGACTTATCGAGCACCTCCGCCAAAAAATCGTTGGGATAGAGCAGTCCTAGGGTGGGATGCTCCCAGCGCACCAGCGCTTCAAACATCGGCATGTCAGGCTGTGCAAACGCTAACTTAGGCTGAAAATAGGGCAAAATTTGCTGTTTTAATAACGCATTTTTAAAGGCACTGAGCAAATGAATGTCTTTAAAATTGCCTTTTTGCTGATTGCCATCATACCAAACACAATCTTCATCACTGATGAGCCGCGCATGTTTTAACGCCGTGTCTGCTTGCAATAGCAATGTCTGAGCATCTTGGGTATGGGTTGGGAAAATCGAGGCGCCAATCGACAACCTTAAATAAATTGATTGGTTGTCAATGCTAAAAGGTAAGTCAAATAAGTGTTTTAGCGCTGCCACATAGTGATGCGCGGCATCAAGGTGTTGTACCGAAATCATCGCCGCAAAACTATCACCCCCAAATCGCGAAAAAGTGACTAAACTGGCACCCGAAATTTTTAAGGATTTTACCCGTTTGACAAAACCTTGAATCAGCGTATTGGTATTTTCAATGCCAAGGCTGATGTTAAAAGATTGCAATTTATCAATATTGATGCGTAGCAATACCCCCATACACTCGCGCTGATTATCGGCTGTCTGGTAGTAGTCAATACAGCTTTTTAATTTGTCATAAAAAGTATCGTAATTGGGCAGGCCCGTTAATTCATCATAATTGTAGAGATGTAAGGTGTGGCTAAGCTGCGCATCTTTTTTGGTTAAATTGGTAAGTAGCCCTACATACACCACCCGATTATCATCGACTTCACACACGCAGATATCTAGCCAAACCGCCACTTCAGGTGAATTGTGATAACAAAGCACTAAATTAGTCGAAATTGATTGTCGATTATCCAGTCTGGTAATGATGGCGGCAATCGCTTGCTGTAAGTGGGGCGCATAGGTCTTATACGGATAAAAATAAAACGGGCTACCTAGCACCTGATCGCGTGGCAAGGCGGTAATGTTTAAAAATTGCTGATTGACACAGATAAAACGTAGCTGTTCATCAAGCATAAAAATGCCATCATGGATTTTTGAAAAAACCGAGGCAAACACCGCATTTTGATGTTCAAGCGAAATTTGTTGATCAAAAAAATGGCTATCGACAATAAACCCATACTGACTTAACTCATCATGACAAAACTTGTTAGCACCCGTAAAACAATCACGATGGTCTATCGGCATGACTGATTTGTTATTCAGTGACATGATTATTCCTGTGCAAGGGTCAAAGTTTGATGTAGCGTCAACAATGAAGACAATGCGACAACAGGGGCTGTCTCAGTTCTTAGCACACGCTCGCCAATTTGCCAAGGCATAAAACCTCGCTCGATAGCTTGCGTTATTTCTTGCGCTGAAAACCCACCTTCGGCGCCAATGAGTAACCAAAATTGGGCTAAAGAACACTGTCTAAACTGGTTTATTATATGGGGTAGTGGGTTGGGATATGGGGTATAGGGCGTGATGGGTTCAATATCGCTACGCTCAATGTCGTTACCTTCAATTTGATTACAAGGTAGCACTACGCCACTGTCATCAGGAGGAACGGCTAAAATTAATTTGGTCACGTTGGCAGAAGTGGGCACGCCTGCTGGCTCATCAATCCAGTCACTAAAAGCTTTTGGTGCCAGTAAGTTTGGCACGATATTAAGCCCACATTGTTCACAAGCCGATACCGCAACCTGCTGCCAATGGGCGAGCTTTTTAGCGGCTTGGTCTGCTTTTAAACGTACTTCACCATGTTGGCTTGTGAGCAGTTGAATCGATGACACCCCAAGCTCTGTGGCTTTTTGAATGGCATAATCCATGCGCTCACCACGGCTCATAACCAAGGCAATGTTGACAGTAAATGGCAAATCCCGATTGATTGGATTAAAATCGTTGATGGTAACGAGAGCTTGTTTTTTAGTAATATCCGTTAAAGTGACGGTATATTCACCACCTTGACCATCAAAAAACAACGCTTGTTCACCCATACTTGCTCTTAACACTTTACACCAATGATGAAAAATCTCTTCGGTCAAAGGCACAGTGCTGCCAACTTGTAGCAAATTTGGTTGGTTATAAAAAAATCTACGCATAAATCATCTAAGTAAGTTTCACGATTAAGTTAAGTGGGTTAAAATGCCTACAAAAGTTAAATATTTTTTTTACGATAATCTCATGAATTATACGTTAAATATGAGTAATGTAGTCATAAGCTGTGAATTTTAATACAATTTTTTATAATACTGTAAGAATTGAACCTTTGTAACAAATCCTATCTCTTGATAATTATTGATAATAAAAAACACTTGTTTATAGTTAGTTGGTAACTTTCATGAAACGTTAGCAAAAGCTTAGGGCAGATCGATGGTTTGAGACGAGCCTTTGGGTATTTGGGGGATATGGTCATAAAGCTTTTGCAAACAATGATTTAATATGCCAAAGATGTGTCCAAGCTCTACTGGGGTCGTGCAATAAGGCGGAATAAGATAAACATGGTTGCCAATCGGGCGAATCATCACGCCGTGATCAAGGCATAAATTGGCAAAAGCTTTGCCCAAATTTTGAGAAAAATCCAAGGTAAAAGCTGCAATCATGCCGGTTTGACGTACAAATTTTATGGATAAATTGGCATCAGCTAATTGCTGTAAGCCATCAGCCATCGCTTGGATAAGCGATTGGTTGTGTAGCAAGACATTATCGCGTTCAAACAGTTCAAGCGACGCCAAAGCGGCGCTACAAGCCAATGGGTTGCCAGTAAAACTATGCGAATGTAAAAAGCCTTTTTCCACTTTGTCATCATAAAACGCTTGATAAACATTATCGGTTGTCATGACGCAAGACATTGGCAGATAGCCTGCCGTTAGACCTTTTGACAGACAGATAAAGTCAGGGCAATAATCGTCTTGTTTATCGGCATCTGCCAAGGCTAGCATTTGTTCTACCGCAAACATAGTACCTGTACGACCAAAACCCACGGCAATCTCATCATATATCACGTGGATGTGATAATGGTGCGCAAGTTTGGCAACGCCAAGCAAATAATTAGCAGAATACATCGCCATGCCAGCTGCTCCTTGTACCAAAGGTTCAAGGATAATCGCACAGATATCGCGAGATTTTTCTGCCAAGATGCGTTCTAGTGCATCCAAGCTTTTTTGCTCATGGAGCTGCGCTGCGCTATCGTCAGGGCTGAAAATATGTGCGGGGGAAGGAATACGAATTTGGCTGACAATCAAATCTTTATATTGCTTACTAAACAGCGGGATATCTGTCACCGCAAGACTGCCAACGGTTTCACCGTGATAACCGTGTTCCAATGAGATGAATTTGGTTTTTTGCGTTTGCCCTGATTGCTGCCAGTACTGCAAACTCATTTTAAGTGCGACTTCCACCGCCCCTGAGCCACTGTCGGCAAAAAAAGCTTTGGTTAGTGGTTTGGGCGTGATGGCAACCAATTTTTCTGCAAGCGTCAAAATCGGCGGGTGAGTGACACTAGCGATTAAAGTATGCTCAAGCGTATCGAGCTGCTGTTTTATTTTTTCGTTGATAAAGGGATGGCAATGTCCATGTAAATTGACCCACCATGAGCTAATCATATCGTAATAGGCGTTACCGTGCTGATCATATAATTGATTGCCTTGAGCTTTGACGAGGTGGAGTGGGGGATTGTTTTCAAGGGCTTGCATCTGTGTGCAAGGAAGCCATAACGCGTTATTCATCATAAAGATCTCAAAATTTTTTGTCACATTGTAGCACTTTTGACCCAAGAAAAAAGGCTTGAAATCGCAAGCCTTCTAATGCTATGAGCGATAATGATAATAATAGCAACGGTAATTATCACAGAATTTACGTACTATAAATTTTCGATAAAAAAGCGTCTAAAAAAATGTCGTTTTTAGACGCTTGTATAAACAGTAAATTTATAATGATTGATAAAATCGTATACTTAAAATTCTCGATGATAGCCTATTAAAGTGGCACACCACCCACCGTGAATATCGCTAAGGAAAATGCGACAAAAATACCAATCGCCCATTTGGCTGATTGAATCTGCCATTTACCCATCTCAACACCTGTAATATGCAGCAATAGATAGATAAATCCAACCAATGGACTTAATAAATGAAATGCTTGACCAGCGGTTGAAGCAATCGCAATATCCATTGAGCTAAAACCATATTTTATCCCAACTTGGTTTAATACCGGCAACACACCCAAATAAAAAGCATCATTACTTAGCAAAAACGTACCAGGTACAGAGATCAAGGCGACAATCAACGGCCAGTGATTACCAAATCGCTGTGGAATCCAGGTCGCTAGGGCGTCGCCCATGGCATGACTCATACCTGTGCCCGATAAAATCCCCATAAAAACCCCCGCTGCCAGCACCATGAAAATTACTTGTACGGCTGATGAGCCATATTTTTCAATAATTTCACGTTGATCGGCTTGTTTCGGGTAATTAGCCATTAAAGCAACGGCTAACGCAATCGCAAAAATTAATGCTGAATTTACCTTTGGTAGAAACCACATACCACCAAAAATAAGTTCAATCATCACTAGCAGCGTCAAGCCAAAATTGAACCAAATGAGATGGGGTCTAGTAAATTTAGCATCGTCCTCATGCGGTGTATCAATCAGATGCACCATACCGTCTGTATTCAGATTGGTGATACCCAGTCGTTTTCTCTCTGCTAACCCCCGTATGACAGCCACAGCAATGACCCATAGGGCGGCGATAATCATCCCCGGCATGATTGCACGTAATAACTCCCCCTCATCAACATGCAGCGCTGTGATGATACGTGCGGTGGGTCCTCCCCAAGGCAATAAATTCATGATAGAATTTGCCAGAACAATTAATACCGCCAAATCCATCATTTTCATATTCAATTTGCGATACACAGGTAGCATGGCTGAACAGACCACAAGGGTGGTCGTCGATCCATCGCCATCAACTGAGATGCCTAGTGCAAGAATCGCTGTGCCCACCAAGACTTTTAAAGGGTCGCCCTTGACTGCTCGGACAATAAAATTGACCAATGGCTGAAACAACCCAGCACTCAGCATTAAACCAAAGTATAAAATCGCAAATAACAGCATAAGTGCTGTACCTGCAACGCCTTTGATTTTTAAATCTGCATCACTGATCATCCCCGCAATAGCATACTTAGGAATATCAAGTGCAGAAAACCCCCACTGGTTTATGGCTCCAGCGATAACACCAATAATTAAAGGCACTAAAATAAGAGAGGTAAAAGGGGATGCTTTGCGGGTCATGATAAGTATCATAAACCCGATCACAATTAATAATCCAAACAGCGCTAACATATTTGTAATCCTTTACATTGTCATTTAAAAAGGTGGCAATATTATCATAATATTTTGTGTTTTTTCGATAATTTCTATGCTCATGTCACAAACCAAGATGTCCCGATACGTGCAACTATTAAAATGCCCCAATCTGTACAGCCACTTAACATAAAATCAAGCTAATCCAGTTCGATACAGGTTATTGGCTAACGTATTGGAAAATATATAAAAATAGTAATATAACAAGCCAACATTATTACGATATCTTGAATACTTAATGACACAGATAAGTTTTAACGCATCAAAACTGTCTCAAAAAAATACAAAAGCATTACCACACAAAAGTGCATAGCGGCATCATCTGTTTTTATTTTGACAGATCGATAGTATTTTAGAATGCTTGCAGGGACAGCGGCTAGACAGGGTAGTAAAGCGGGAACTCAAGAATAAAACACAACCAACGGTTTGTTGGGGGTATCACCCCTATCGAAAAAGCCTTGCAACGGCTTTTTCAACGAAAAATTTATGATTAAGGAAAAATTGAGGGTTAAGCAAAAATTGATGGTTACCGATTTGACAGTTCCTCTAAATGTTGGTGAATGGCGAGGTTATCTGGCATTAATTCAATCAACCTTTCTATAGCGTCGCTAGCATCGGGGCAATTTGACAAATGCATGAGTAATAAGTCAACCTGATCTGAATGATAAATGGCTTGGCTCAAGCGAGCTTCTAAACAAGTGCGCCAAGTGCATAAAAAAGGGCTTTCAGTTTTGCTAAAAAATATACCGGTATACAATTTGAGGGCGGCTTCTAAATAACCTGCATTTAATGATTGTTCAACCCGTAAAAAATCACCATCAATAGGCATTAATAGGCGGTAAGGACGAGAACCCAATAAACCCGTAAGCGTATCACGTAACTGCGACATTTCAGTCTTTAGCGTACCTTGTGACACTTTACGCTCACCGTAGATTGCTTGGTGTAAAGCATCTAAGCTCATGCCTTGGGGGCAAAGTGCTAACACTGTCAATATCTCGACTTGCCGAGGGGTCAGACGTAAGGTTTTGCCATTGAATATAACGCTGGGTTCATTAAATCCTTGAATATACAGATAGTGTCTTTGGCACTCATTTAAAGCAGATTGTAAAATACTGGCACAGCGTTCAGCAGCAAATATGCCAAAATTATTGTGATTTTGCCAAGTGGTCGATAAATCTAAGACGCCAATGACCTGCTTGGTATGCGGTTCAATGATAGGCGTGGCATAACAGACCCATTCATGAACCGAAGGCATATAATGTTCATTGGCAAAAACACAAGTTGATTGCTGCGTTTTTAGCGATAAAGCCAGCGCATTTGTGCCAACTTGGCTTTCCCCCCAGCATCCGCCTTCGATGAAGTTAACCGCTTCTGCCGCTTTTTGCATAGACTTGCTGGCAGTCGTCCAAATAATCGTACTACCGATATCAGCCACAGCCATCACCATGGAGGATTGCAAGGTAATATGTTGTAATTGATTTTGACAATAGCCTAAGGCTTTTTTTAGATAATACGATTGATCGCTTTTGATGGCGTTAATAGGTGCTTGTTGGCGCTCAGTTGGAATGTTAGCAATGTCTGAGCGGTGCCATGACTGAACGATACTTTGTTGGATAAGATCTGCATTATTATCGGTAAAGGTAATGTTAAAACGCCTCTTATCAATCCGATGCCTTTGCTCTAACAGTCTATTTTTATTCATATTTTAAAATATCCTAATGTACTAACCAATCCTTGGTTTTTTAAAATAAGCTATCCTCAATAGTATAATGTCCATCCCTTATTGTAAAGGATAATTAAACACCTACCTTTTACCTACCGTTTCTGTAATAATATGAATTTGTAAACCCCCAACTGCACGAAGCAGTTTATCTACTAACTGACAAAAGGAAATGTCATTATGCGTTATGCTGACCCTAATACTGACGGTGCTAAAATCAATTTTAAAGAAAAGTATGACAACTTTATTGGCGGCCAATGGGTTGCGCCGGTTAAAGGTGAGTACTTTGATAACATCTCACCCGTCAACGGCAAGCCCTTCGCCAAAGTCGCCAAATCAAGTCCAGAAGACATTGAACTTGCACTTGATGCCGCCCATGCCGCTAAAACTAAGTGGAATGCGGCTTCACCCACAGAGCGCTCTAATCTATTATTAAAAATCGCAGATCGCCTTGAGCAAAATATTGAGTTATTGGCGGTAGCTGAAACATGGGAAAACGGTAAACCTATCCGTGAAACCTTGGCTGCGGATATACCACTTGCCATTGACCATTTTCGCTACTTTGCCGGTGCAATCCGCGCGCAAGAAGGCGGTGTTTCACCCATTGATGATGACACGGTCGCTTATCACTTTCATGAACCTTTAGGGGTGGTTGGACAAATCATTCCTTGGAACTTTCCAATTTTAATGGCTATCTGGAAAATAGCGCCTGCACTAGCCGCGGGTAACTGCATCGTCTTAAAACCCGCCGAGCAGACGCCTGTAAGCTTATTGGTGCTTGTTGAATTGATTCAAGATTTGCTACCAGCAGGTATCTTAAATATCGTGAATGGGTATGGCGAAGAGGTGGGTAGTCATTTAGCTAGAAGCCCACGCATCTCAAAAATTGCCTTTACTGGCTCAACCCCTGTCGGTCAGCTTATTATGAAGTATGCGACAGAGAATATCATTCCAGTTACTTTAGAATTAGGCGGTAAATCACCCAATATTTTCTTTGCCGATGTCATGGATAAAGAAGATGATTACCTAGAAAAAGCGCTTGAAGGTTTTACTATGTTTGCGCTCAATCAAGGTGAAATATGCACCTGTCCTTCGAGAGCCTTAGTGCATGAAAGTATCGCCGATGCCTTTCTAGCCAAAGCCGTAGAACGGGTAAAACGTATCAAAACAGGTCATCCATTGGACACAGAAACCATGATTGGTGCCCAAGCCTCTCAGGAACAACAAGACAAAATCTTAGGCTGTATTGCTACAGGTAAACAAGAAGGCGCCGAGCTTTTAACCGGTGGTAATGCAAGACATGAGGTGGGTGAAGGGTATTATATCGAGCCGACGATTTTTAAAGGCAATAATGATATGAAAATCTTCCAAGAAGAGATTTTTGGCCCGGTATTGTCTGTGACAACCTTCAAAGACTTTGATGATGCGATGCGTATTGCCAATGACACCATGTTTGGGCTAGGTGCTGGCGTGTGGGCACGTAGTGGTAATACTGCTTACCGTGCGGGGCGTGGCATTCAAGCTGGGCGAGTATGGACAAACTGTTACCACATTTATCCAGCCCATGCCGCATTTGGTGGTTACAAGAAATCAGGCATTGGGCGTGAAAACCACAAAATGATGTTAGAGCATTACCAAAATACCAAAAATTTACTGGTCAGCTATTCTGAAAAACCGATGGGCTTTTTCTAGAATTTGATAGGTCATAAACAACAAAAACCGCTCTCATAGAGCGGTTTTTTTATCGAAAATAAAAAGTATCAATATTAAATTTATTTACCATCGCTCAATCAACCACTCATCATAAGCGGTTATTGCCCCATGAAGTTGTTAAATTTATTGCACTTAGTGGCGCACTTAGTTTAAACAACTTGTAGTTTAGCCATAACATCTTAGCATTTACCAAAATCACATAAAGACGCCAAGGTTGACTAGTCACTGTCAGTCTATCAAGTCAAAGTACTAAAATCTACTAAACAGTCTCGATTGATATCTTGAATTCGGTTTGCACTGGTCAATGTCATTGCCACGCGCATTTCTTTGTCTATCAAGTTGAGTAAATTGGTCACCCCGGCCTCACCATCGGCGGCTAACGCATAGACAAATGCACGTCCTAACATACATAAATCCGCTCCCAATGCCAGCATTCTCACCACATCTAAGCCATTACGGATACCCGAATCGACCAAGATTTTGATATCACCTTTAACCGCATCGGCAATTTTGGGTAGGGCAGTGGCAGTTGACATCACCCCATCAAGCTGACGTCCACCATGATTGGAAACCACGATACCATCAGCGCCAAAACGTACCGCATCTTTGGCGTCTTGCGGGTCAAGAATACCTTTGATGACCATAGCGCCATCCCAAAAATCACGAATCCATTCTAAGTCTTTCCAAGAAATCGAGGGATCAAAGTTATTACCCAGCCAACCAATATAATCCTCTAAGCCAATCGCTTTACCAAGATATTTAGAAACATTACCCAAATCATGGGGTCTTCCTAACAATCCCACGTTCATTGCCCAGTGTGGATGGGTGCAGGCTTGTAGATAGCGACGCATGGCAGCATTGGGTCCACTCATGCCAGAGTGCGCATCGCGATATCTCGCCCCTGGGACAGGCATATCGACGGTAAACACCAGCGTTGAGCAGCCTGCCGCTTTGGCACGCTCCAACACATTTTGCATAAACTTACGGTCACGCAACACATACAGCTGAAACCACATAGGGCGATTGATTTTTGGGGTGACTTCTTCGATAGGGCAGACTGATACCGTTGACATGGTAAATGGAATGCCTTTTTTGTCGGCAGCCATCGCTGCTTGGACTTCACCACGGCGAGCATACATACCTGTCAAACCCACTGGAGATAGCGCCACAGGTAATGACAGCTGTTCACCAAAAATCTCAGTGGATAAATCAAGCTGCGTCATGTCTTTTAGTACCCGCTGACGTAAGGCAATACTCGATAAGTCTTCAACATTACGTTTTAAGGTGTATTCGGCATACGCCCCACCATCAATGTAGTGGAATAAAAAAGGGGGTAAACGGCGGCGCGCCGCTTCTCGGTAATCATTGGCAGAAGAAATAATCATAATATCCCTATCTTAACTATGTTATTAATGGTAGAAATAGCCACGTGCATTTAAACCTGTTTACACTAAAATGCGTTTATAAAATGCGCCTGAATTAACAGGCATCTGTATTAAAAAGCATCTGTATTAAAAAGCATCTGTATTAAAAAGCATCAGTGGCCAACCGGGAAACTCGCTGTCTGCGAGCCGTTGCCTCATCAATCTTGGCAACCTGTTTTATCACAAACTCAATATGCTCACCCACGGCTTTGCGAGCTAATTCACTATCACGCGCGATAATCGCATTCATCATCGCCATGTGCTGCGTATGTAAGGTTTCAAAGCCATAATGCTCGGTGTAAATTTTTCGCCGAGCTAATACCACGTTATGTCTCATTAGGTGAAAAACATTTTTCATCATCTGCAACAATACCGCATTTTGGGAGGCTTCAGCAATCGCTAAATGAAAATTGGCATCGGCAATAGCGGCTTGTTCGGTATCGCCATGCGCTTGACTGTTTGCTAACTGCTCGTAGTAAAAGCGGATTTTTTCAATATCTTGTTTTGTAGCTCTCTGGGCAGCGTACCAGGCTGTACCGCCTTCTAGTACAATTCTTGCTTCTTGCACATCTAGACGATACAGGGGATCGGCATCCAATAAGGGGGTTAGTGTCTGTAATATCAGATTATCAGACAGCGCCTCAAGGGGCTGGCGCTGTTTGATAGTTTGCACATCTTTGACAAACGTTCCCGACCCAATACGACTTTCGGTAATACCGACACTATTCATCTGCTGTAACGCTTCACGCAGTGCGGTACGAGATACGCCTAGTCGCTCACACAAATGGCGCTCGGCAGGTAATCTATCGCCATTTTTTAGCCCTTCACGGTCTATTAGCGAAATTAATTGTTCAATGACCTGCGTTGCAACCTTCATACCTTACCTATCATTATCCTTGTGGAATCATCCAAGGCACGACATACGCTTGTAGCGTGATGAGCACGCCTATCATAATGGTAAAAATAATACTATGTTTGACGGTAAATCTGAACAAATCTGACTCTTTACCGACCAAACCTGTAGCGGCACAGGCAATGGCAATGGATTGCGGGGAAATCATTTTACCGGTCACCCCACCTGAGGTATTCGCTGCCACTAACAACACCTCAGGCACACCAATTTGCCGAGCGGTGGTGGCTTGAAGGGCAGCAAACAACGCATTGGCTGACGTGTCTGAGCCTGTCAAAAATACCCCTAACCAACCCAAAAATGGTGAAAAGAAGGTAAAAGCTTTGCCTGTGTGTGCCAATGCTAACGCTAAGGTAGCAGACAACCCTGAATAATTGGCGATAAACGCAAATGCCAACACCATACCAATAGAATAAATCGGGGTGCGTAGCTCATTAATGGTTTCGCCAAACGTCGATAACGCTTGTTTGGGACGCATTTTTAGCATCACGATGGAGATAATCGCCGCTAACATGATGGCTGTACCTGTTGCTGAGAACCAATCAAATTTATAAATGGCCGCATAGTCGGTAATTTTGGTGACGACTGGGGGCAGTTTTTGTACGGCATTGTGCAAATACGGCACATTAATACTCATCACCATATCGACCAACGCCCCATCAGGCTGACCATTTTTGCCTTTGACAAATAAATCTTTAAACGGCTTAATACTCCACAACGACACCATCGCGGTCAAAATCACAAACGGCATCCAAGCTTTGATGATTTGAGCGGGCGAGTAATTGGTAGTTGGCAACGGTGCTGATACGCTTGTGTTATCACCCATCTGATTTTTGCCATCGACTTGATTTTCAAAACGGAATATGTGCTTGGGCTGCCACACTTTAAATAGCAACGTCAAACTGACTAACGAGGCAATAGCAGCGGTAATATCAGGCAACTCAGGTCCAATGTAGTTTGAGGTCAAAAACTGCGCAATGGCAAATGACCCACCACCGACCACAATCGCTGGGAAGGTTTCACGAACCCCGCGCCATCCGTCCATAATCGCCATAATCCACACTAACACAATAGGCACAATAAAAGGCAACTGGCGTCCAACCATTTGGCTGATGGCATGGGTTTCTACCCCAGACACTTGTCCTGCCACGATGATTGGAATCCCCATCGCGCCAAAGGCAACCGGGGCCGTATTGACGATTAGGCAAAGTCCAGCGGCATACAAAGGTTTAAACCCTAATCCGACCAATAACGCTGCTGTGATAGCTACAGGTGCACCAAAACCTGCTGCGCCTTCCAAAAAAGTACCAAAGGCAAACCCGACCAGTAACATCTGTAACCGTTGGTCTTCGGTCAGTGATAAAATACTGGAGCGGATAATATCAAATTGCCCTGTTTTTACCGTGACTTTGTATAAAAATACTGCCCCGATAATAATCCAGGCGATAGGCCAAAGCCCATAGAAGAATCCATAAATCGCGGATGATAACGCTAACGTCACCGGCATTTGATATAAAAATAGGGCAACAAGCAGCGCCAAAACAACGGTGATGGTGCCTGCGACACTACCTTTTAAACGAAATACCGCCAAGGCTAGAAAAAAGAAGATAATCGGGATGAGGGCAATGGCACTTGAAAGCCAAATATTGCCCATGGGATCGTAAATCTGTTGCCATTGTTGCATATTTCCTCCATGAAATAATTGGTATTACCAAAATAGTCTGAGTATCAATAATTGGTTAAATAATAAAGAAAATTACGCTTTAGTTCAATCAAATTTCGAAAAAATAGTGATATTTATAAGGTTTTTTGTAAATTGGTAATACCAATTTTGATAGTAATATGACTTGTTGTGTGGAAGTATACAAAAAAGCTTGGTGTTGAAGTCAGCAGAGTTTCAAGTTTTTACTGTCAGGGTGCGTGATGAAAGCTACCCAGCGTCTTGCTGTAGGCTTGACAGCATAAGCCATGAGGGACGCAAGTAGCGTGCTTTATTTTTTCAAAAGACATCAATTCGAGTAACTTTTTGACTAAGGTAGGTTAATAGTAGGTAGAGAGCATTGCACGACTAAATTAAAATCAAATCATAGTGATTTTATAAGAATATATTTTATAAAAATATATTGGTACATCTTATCTAGTTGTAAGATGACAAAAAATTAGGCGTACGAATAAAATTACTATATACCCTAACCATAAAAGATTAAAAGGAATTTAATCATGGCTTATAAGCAAATCTCCGATCAAACCAGTGGCTTTTTTATTCCCTCCGTATCATTATTTGGACCTGGCTGTGTCAAAGAAGTAGGCTCAAAAGCCAAAGATCTAGGTGCCAAAAAAGCGCTAATTGTAACTGACCAAGGGCTGAACAAAGCAGGTGTTCCAGACATTATCATTAAACATTTAAGCGAAAAAGGTATTGATAGCCACGTATTTGCAGGCGCAGAGCCAAATCCAACTGACAAAAATGTCCACGATGGCGTCACAGCGTATCAGGATAACGGCCGCGAAAACCATCTAATGATGCTTGATCATTATCAGCAAACCAAAAACATGCTGGTTTCTTATAGTCCCAAAAAGATGGGCTTCTTTTAAGCCTGTCTGTCACGCACTTTATGGCAGCCACCATAAAATAATGAGTTGGTAGATATGACATCTATCAACTCACCATCCACGATAAGGAGAAAGTAACATGGCTAATAAAATGAAAGCTGCGGTTCTGCATGAGTTCAACCAACCTCTGCAGATTGAAGAAGTTGATATCCCTACCCCAGGTCCTGGTCAAATTGTAGTAAAAATGCAGGCATCAGGTGTCTGTCATACCGACCTGCACGCTGTCGAAGGCGATTGGCCAGTCAAACCAAGCCCCCCGTTTATCCCTGGTCATGAAGGTGTCGGCCTGATCACTGCTGTGGGTGAAGGTGTTAAGCATGTTAAAGAAGGCGACCGTGTCGGTGTGCCTTGGCTCTACTCTGCCTGTGGTCACTGTACGCACTGTCTAGGTGGCTGGGAAACCCTGTGCCTAAGTCAAAAGAACTCTGGCTACTCAGTGAATGGTAGCTTTGCAGAATACGTATTGGCAGATGCTGACTATGTTGGCATTATTCCTGAGAGCGTTGACTCTGTTGAGATTGCACCAGTTCTATGTGCGGGTGTGACGGTATATAAAGGTCTGAAAATGACAGACACCAAACCAGGTGATTGGGTCGTCATTTCAGGTATCGGTGGACTTGGTCACATGGCGGTACAGTACGCCATTGCCATGGGACTGAACGTTGCTGCCGTCGATATTGACGATGAAAAGCTCGATTTTGCCAAAAAACTGGGGGCAAAAGTCACCGTCAATGCCAAAAACACCGATCCTGGTGAGTATCTGCAAGAAGAGATCGGCGGTGCTCATGGTGTGCTAGTGACAGCCGTCTCCTCTAAGGCCTTTGATCAAGCGCTGACCATGCTGCGCCGCGGTGGTACTTTAGTCTGTAATGGTCTGCCAACAGGCGACTTCCCTGTCTCTATCTTTGATACGGTACTAAATGGTATTACCATTCGTGGCTCAATCGTTGGTACACGCCTGGACCTACAAGAGTCGCTAGATATGGCAGCGGCAGGTAAAGTAAAAGCGACTGTTGCCGCTGAGCCACTTGAAAACATCAATGACATTTTTGATCGTATGCGTGATGGTAAGATTGAGGGTCGCATCGTCATTGATTACTCTATGTAGACATGTCAATTATTTGAGACATTTTTATTTTTTAGAAATTATCTCGATAATTACGACGTTTGGTCACAAATAACAGGTCGTATCGTTTTCAGCCACATGCTATTAATGATGTGAGTGATGATGATGCGGCCTTTTATATTTTACCGATTAGTTTGGGTAAAAGTTTAAAAATAAGGAGCACGTTATGAAACTTGAAGCGACAGAAGCCTGCGTTGCGTTAATTGAGCTATTAAAGTCCAAACACGGTGACCTGATGTTCCATCAATCTGGCGGCTGCTGCGATGGTAGCTCACCGATGTGTTATCCATTGGGCGAGTTTAAAGTGGGCGGCCAAGACGTGCTCATCGGTGAGCTCGCTGGCTGTCCCTTTTATATGGGTAAAGCGCAGCATAAACTTTGGCAACATACGGATTTAACCATCGATGTGGTCGATGGACGCGGGGCCAGTTTTTCGCTTGAGATACCTGAAGGTAAGCGCTTTATCGTCCGTTCAGAAGTATGTGCGGTGTAAACTACTACTTTATTCACAAGAAGCTATCAGTCTCATATCATCGCATTTTATGTCTTATTGCTCTGCACACGACAAAAAAACAAAAAAGTCTGTTAAAGCAAAGGCATAATAGTAATTTTTAAGACGAATCAGACCATGCCAAACTTTAACAGACTTAGTGAAACTTTAACCCAAAACCTGAGTATGAACAAGGCAAGAATCACATGTTTGAGCCTAATGATAATAGCCCTGATTACTGCTCAAAGCAGTAATCTTAAAAAAAATAGCAAGACACCTTCCTAAGGGTGGCAAGACCGACAGTCACTATCGCAGACTACAGCGATTTTTTGCCGAAGCGAGGATAGACTACGATCAACTGGCTTTAATGATATATCGACTATTTGGGCTAGGCAAACTCACCTTAACCATTGACCGCACCAACTGGAAATGGGGTAAAAGTAACCTCAACATCTTTATGCTAGGGGTGGTATATAAAGGGATAGCCATCCCCTTATACTGGCAAATGCTAGATAAGCGAGGTAATACAAACCATCTTGAACGCTGTGAACTTATTGAGCGGTTTATCAAACAATTTGGCAAAGATAACCTTGAGATGATAGTAGCAGACAGAGAGTTTGTTGGCGAAAAATGGTTTAACTGGCTCACCAATAATCACATACCCTTTGCCATACGGATTAAGAAGAACAGTAAAGTTAAGAATCATCATGGCAAGTTGGTACAGATTAAAGAGTTATTACGCCATGTTAGCCATCAAGAAACATATCGACATGGACGAATACTGACTGTCGATGGTTGTTTGGTTCGAGTATTTGCCAAGCGTGATAAAGACTATGGTTTAGTGATTGTGGCCACCAATCAACTAGAAACAGTGGATGCGATGACAAGCTATGCTAAGCGTTGGGAGATTGAGACTTTATTTGCTTGTCTAAAGGGCCGTGGCTTTAATCTTGAAGATACCCACTTAACCCATCTTGATCGGGTCAGTAAATTAGTCGCAGTGAACGCCTTAGCATTTTGTTGGGCTTATCATGTCGGTATTTATAAAGACAAAGATAAGCCGTTAAAGCGCAAGTTAAAGTCAAACGCTCGACCTCAAGCCAGTTTGTTTGCGCTTGGCCTGGATGTGTTGATTGAGGGCCTTCACTTGGTGTTCTTTAACAATGATAAGACTGTATTTCGACAGTTAGTTAGCTTTTTAACCCCTAAACCTATGAAAATCGGGTGGGGATGATTTTTTTGTCGTGTGCAGAGAAAAATATATTAGTACATCTTATCTAATTGTAAGATGACAAAAAACTAGGTGTACGAATAAAATTACTATATACCCTAACCATAAAAGATTAAAAGGAATTTAATCATGGCTTATAAGCAAATCTCCGATCAAACCAGTGGCTTTTTTATTCCCTCCGTATCATTATTTGGACCTGGCTGTGTCAAAGAAGTAGGCTCAAAAGCCAAAGATCTAGGTGCCAAAAAAGCGCTAATTGTAACTGACCAAGGGCTGAACAAAGCAGGTGTTCCAGACATTATCATTAAACATTTAAGCGAAAAAGGTATTGATAGCTACGTATTTGCAGGCGCAGAGCCAAATCCAACTGACAAAAATGTCCACGATGGCGTCACAGCGTATCAGGATAACGGCTGTGATTTTATCATCTCATTGGGTGGCGGTTCGTCACATGATTGTGCAAAAGGGATTGGTCTAGTAACGGCAGGCGGTGGTCATATCCGTGACTATGAAGGTATTGATAAAAGTAAAGTGCCAATGACACCATTGATTGCTATCAATACCACGGCAGGTACAGCATCAGAGATGACACGTTTTTGTATTATCACCAATACCGATACCCACGTCAAAATGGCGATTGTAGATTGGCGTTGTACCCCACTCATTGCTATTGATGACCCTCGACTGATGATTGCTAAACCTGCATCTTTAACTGCGGCAACGGGTATGGATGCGCTAACCCATGCGGTAGAGGCGTATGTATCGACTGCTGCAAATCCGATTACAGATGCTTGTGCTGAAAAAGCCATACGAATGATTCAACAATGGCTGCGTCAAGCAGTAGCAAATGGCGAAAACATTGAAGCGCGTGAGGCTATGAGCTACGCCCAATACTTAGCAGGCATGGCGTTTAATAATGCCTCGCTAGGTTATGTGCATGCGATGGCGCACCAGTTAGGTGGATTCTACAATCTGCCACACGGTGTCTGTAATGCGATTTTGTTACCGCACGTCTGTGAATTTAACCTGATTGCAACACCTGAGCGTTATGCAGATATTGCACAATTTATGGGTATTGATATCAAAGGCATGACTCGAGAAGAAGCAGGTAAAGCAGGCATCAATGCAATTCGTGAGCTATCCCAATCGATAGGTATTCCTAAGGGACTTACTGAGCTTGGTGTCAAACAAGAAGACCTTGCCATCATGGCAACCAATGCCCAAAACGATGCTTGTATGCTCACCAACCCACGCAAGGCAAATCATGAACAGGTCGTAGCAATCTTCGCCGCTGCCATGTAACATTGTAACAATCTAACATCAAACTAAAACAGACTCACAGCAGTAAAAAAGGGGACTTTAATAGTCTCCTTTTACATTGAGCGCTGATACAAAGCGCATAAATTTTTGCGTCAATTGATTAAAATATAGTAGCATATAGGGATGAAACAAAAACTCATCACTCGCTTAGACCACTGCCAATACTTACGGGTAACCCAAGTAAACTACCCACTTAGCTACTATGCCAAGCCTCACCTAATACAAAATCTGGTAGCAAAAAATCTCGCAGTAAAAAATCTCCTAATAAAAAATCTAATAGCACAAATCAACGATAACCGCATCTAAAATCGAGCCACCGATGGTAAACGCACACTTGACCATGTTAACGCCATGCGCAGCCCTACTATCGAACACAATCCTATCTTTGATAAAACCAAAACGATTCACCTATCAACAAGTCAATACAATACAATCGTCAATAAAACCTCATGACCCATTTAAGCAATAAGTTTAATCAATAAGGATATTTATCATGTTAAAACAGTATAAGCCGACACTCGATAAGTTAACGAAGATCGTAGGGAAGTCTCATGTACTCATCGATGAACAAGATACCCGTCATTACCGACAAGGCATACGTTTTGGTGAGGGAAAAGTGTTGGCTGTGGTATGTCCAGGTACTTTACTTGAGCAGTGGCAGGCACTACAAACAATTATTGAGGCAGATTGTGTGATAATTATGCAAGCTGCCAATACAGGATTGACAGGCGGCTCTACACCTTATGGTGATGACTATGATCGTCCAGTCATTATTATGAGCACTCGGCGTCTACAAGGTATCCAAGTGATTTTAGATGGCAAACAAGTGGTGTGTTTACCTGGCGCAACTTTGGATAATCTTGAGCGTACTTTAAAGCCTTATAATCGTGAACCGCATTCTGTTATTGGGTCATCCTGTATTGGCGCTTCAGTTTTAGGTGGGGTTTGCAACAATTCAGGGGGTGCGCTGGTACGTCGTGGACCTGCTTATACTGAAATGGCGTTGTATGCCCGTGTCAATGAATCGGGTGAGTTAGAATTGATTAATCATCTAGGTATTGATTTAGGCAACACGGCCGAAGAAATACTCACCAGACTGCAAAAACAAGACTATGAAATGGGTCAGATAACCACGCAAACTACTCAGCTGGCATCAGACAATCGTTACGCGCATGACGTTAAGCAAGTCGATGCAGATAGTCCTGCTAGATTTAATGCAGATCCGACACGATTATATGAAGCATCGGGTTCAGCGGGTAAAGTCTGTGTGTTTGCGGTACGACTCGACACCTTTGAAAAAGTTGAAAGTAAGGTTTTTTATATCGGCTCAAATGACCATGATGACTTAACGGCGATACGTCGTTATTTGCTGACATCACTACCAAGCTTGCCCATTGCTGGAGAATATATTCATCGGGATGCCTTTAGTATTGGTGCAAAGTATGGCAAAGACACTTTCTTGTTTATTGAACGTTTTGGCACAGTGAATATACCCAGAGCATTAGCCCTCAAAGATCGCATTGATGGATGGTTAGAGAAAATCAAGATACGGGGTCTGACTGATCAAATTTTACAAGCTATCACGTTTTTCTTACCCAGTCATTTACCGCAGCGCATGCTAGCGTTTCATCAGCGTTTTGAGCATCATTTGATTCTACGAGTGGACGAGCAAAGCGCAGAACAGACACAGCAGTTTTTAAATGAGTATTTTGCCGTTCATTCTACTGGCTCGTATTTTGCCTGTACGGAGGAAGAAGGTCGCAAAGCTTTCTTACACCGTTTTGCCGTTGCCGGGGCGGCGATACGATATCGTGATACCCACCGAGCAGAGGTTGAGGATATTGTGGCATTAGATATTGCGTTACGACGTAATGATAGAGAATGGGTGGAAAAAATCCCCGCCGATCTCGAACAACATATGTTGCATAAATTATATTATGGGCACTTTTTTTGTCACGTATTTCACCAAGATTACATTGTCAAAAAAGGCACTAATCCACTGGATATTGAGCATCAGATGTGGCAGCTGCTAGACGAGCGTAGAGCAGAATATCCCGCAGAACACAATGTGGGTCATTTATATGTTGCTAAGCCAGCATTAGCCAATTTTTATCGAAAGCTAGATCCTACCAACACCTTTAATGTGGGGATTGGTCACACTTCAAAGTTAAAATATTGGCGCAAACCTAATGCATGACGACATTTAACTAGGTAAGCATAATTAGGTAAGCATCCGACCATCAGGGCAATTGCACTATCGCACTATAAAATTTTATCCAACAGTAGCTGCTCAAGATAAACTGTTCCAGATAAGCCGTTTAATATAAGCGTTATTTTGCGATGCCCCAATTTTACAATGTTGAACAGACAGTTTAACATCGCCATTATCATTTTTTTTGCTATCAGATAGTGCTTAAGGTCTATCTCCAATTAAACCAATCCGAGTGCTTCAATCAGTTGTTTATTTGGGCTGACTTGGTTCATGCTGTAAAAATGCATTGACGGCACGCCTTCGGCAATCAAACGCTCACATAGATTGACCACCACTTCAAACCCAAATTGACGAATGGCTTTTTTGTCATCGCCATAGTCGGCAAGCTGTTTACGGATGAAACGTGGAATATCTGCCCCACAGCCATCGGCAAATCGAATCAAATTTGACGCATTGGTGATGGGCATAATGCCTGCGATAATCGGGAACTCATCTTGTGTCACCCCTTTTTTGGCAAGGGCATCACGCAGGTATAGATAGCTGTCAGCGTTGTAGAAAAACTGGGTAATCGCTTCAGTCGCGCCTGCATGGTATTTATTGAGCAAGTTTTGGATATCGGCATCAAAGCTTTTGGCTTGCGGGTGCATTTCTGGATAAGCAGCGACTTTGATACGAAAATAATCACCGCTATGCTCACGTATGTATTTAACCAAATCGACAGCAAACGGCAGCTCGCCAAGACCCACCATACCCGATGGCAAATCACCGCGCAACGCCACCAAGCGATTAATGCCTAACGATTTATAATAATCCAATAACTCGCCAATTTTGGCTTTATCATCGCCAATGCAGGATAAATGCGGGGTGATAGGTGTGTCACTTTTTTCACTCAGTGCCTTAACGATACCTAAGGTGCGCTCACGGGTTGACCCACCTGCGCCATACGTGACGCTAAAATATTGAGGTTTTAAAGCGTTTAATTCATCAAAGGTTGCCAATAATTTGGTTTGACCGTCATCGGTCTTGGTGGGGAAAAACTCAAAAGAAAACGGCGTTGTCATGGTGGTCATGAAAGTATCCAAAATGATAAAAAATACCACCATTATAACGGGTAAAACAGTAAAAAAATTGAATTTTTTGGCATAAATATTGAGTTAAACTGCATAAAAAAGTCATGCACATGGGCATGACTTCGATTGAACCTTTAACAAATAGTATTTTTAGCTATTAGTATTTATAGCTATCAGGTTTGAATGGACCTTCAACTGGCACACCGATATAATCGGCTTGTTGCTGCGTCAATTTAGTCAGTACCCCGTTAAAGCCTGCGACCATGGCTGCTGCCACTTCTTCATCAAGTTTTTTTGGCAATACTTTGACATATAAATTGTCCGCTTTCTTATCCGCAGGCAAATCAGCAAATTTTTCTTTGAATAAGTGCATTTGCGCCAATACTTGGTTGGCAAAAGAGCCATCCATAATACGTGATGGGTGACCTGTGGCATTGCCCAAATTGACCAAACGACCTTCCGACAATAAAAGCAAGTAATCGTTTTCATCGTCTGATCGATACACTTGGTGTACTTGAGGCTTCACTTCCACCCATTTCCAGTTGTCGCGCATAAACTGGGTATCAATCTCTGTATCAAAGTGACCAATATTACAAACCACTGCGGTGGCTTTTAAGGCTTTTAACATATCGCTATTACAGACATGGTAGTTACCAGTGGTAGTGACCACCAAGTCAGTATCTTGCATAAGGGTTTTGTTGACGCCTTTGGCAGGGTCACCTTCCACAAATGGCGAGACCAATTCATAGCCATCCATACAAGCTTGCATACCACAAATCGGATCGGCTTCCGTCACTCGTACTATCATACCTTCTTGACGTAGGCTTTGAGCAGAACCTTTACCGACATCGCCATAACCGATAACAAGTGCACGACGACCCGCTAACAGCATATCGGTACCACGTTTGATGGCATCGTTTAGGCTATGACGACAGCCATATTTGTTGTCATTTTTTGATTTGGTCACTGCGTCATTGACATTAATCGCGGGTACTTTTAGCGTGCCTGCATTTAACATTTCAATTAGACGATGTACCCCTGTTGTTGTCTCTTCTGAGATACCGTGGATGTTGTCGAGCATTTGCGGGTAGTCGTTATGAATCAGCGCCGTCAAGTCACCGCCATCATCTAAAATAATATTGGCATCCCACAGCTTGCCCGTGGCTTCACCGCCTTCAAAAATCTGCTGGCGAAGACACCATTCGTATTCTTCCTCAGTTTCGCCTTTCCAAGCAAACACAGGAATACCGGCTGCTACGATGGCGGCAGCGGCATGGTCTTGGGTTGAAAAAATATTACAAGAAGTCCAGCGTACTTCAGCACCCAGCGCCACGAGCGTTTCAATGAGGACAGCTGTTTGAATGGTCATGTGGATACAGCCCACAATCTTGGCGCCTTTTAAAGGCTGCTCGGCTTCGTAGCGTCGGCGTAGACCCATCAAAGCAGGCATTTCAGTTTCAGCCAGTTTGATTTCTTTGCGACCGTAGTCGGCAAGGCTAATATCGGCAACTTTATAATCAGAAAAATTTGAATCAGTAGAATTGATAGACAGGGACACTGCGTCCACTCCTTAAAACCGGTAAAAAAAGTTAAAGTAAAAACGCAGATGCCGTTATTTATTTTGGATTCATTTTGGTTAAAATACAAAAAACGAGCCTAGCGCAGGCAAGCGAATATAAATTAAGCCAACCTTAAGCTGCAGCATCTCTCGATAGGCGTATTGTAAAAAAAATTAACATAAAAGTCATTCTATTAATTGCAACATCAACTTAAGTCTTTTAAAAAAGCAACATTTTTGGTAAAATATTACACTTCATGCTATGTAATTACATAAACATATAGAAAAGTTATACAAAATTAAAAGACATTGCTGAAAAATTACGTTTTAATATACCTAAGAGAAACGTAACAAAATATGTCAACTAATTTACTTTTTCTTTATATGTCATTCATCGCTTGAAAGTCTTTTAGATTTTTAAGAGAAATGGTAAATTTACTTTATCTTGTCCTTAGGAGATTTATATGAAAGTTTTGAAACTAGCTGCTATTCCTGCTGCTTTAATCGCAACTTCTGCTTTTGCTGAAACTGTAGTTGTTGACCAACAAATTGTTGCACAGCCTGTTGCCGTATCTACTACCACCTACGATCCAAACTTAGGTGTAGTAAAAAACACAACAACTCAATTGGTTACTGGTACTAGAACGTTTTTTGATACCGTAACACATCCTGCTGCTATCAGTGCCGAAGTAGGTACCTTAGGTTATGGTGCCAATATTGGTTGGGCGCTAAACGATAAAACTGAACTTGTAGCTGGTTGGGCTGGTGGTGACATCGGTGATTTAAAAGACACTATCGAAATTGAAGATGTTGAATATGACTTAGAAACAGATTCAAGCAATCCGTATCTTGGTGTGAATTTACGCCCAGCTGGAAATTGGTTTACTGTAGGTGTTGGTACCATTTTTGGTGACAATGAAATCACTTTGAAAAAACAAGCAACTGAAACCAAACCAGTTAAAATCAATGGTAACACTTACTATGGTAACATTGAAGCGTCAGCTGAAAATAAAAACACTATGAACCCATACTTAACTATTGGTTTCCGTCCTAATATCACTAATAACTTTGGTGTATTTGGTGAAATCGGTGCAGCTTATACTGGTGGCTTAAAAGTGACTGATGCTAAAACACGAGTTCTAGATACCAACGGTGAAGAAATTACAAAATTTGATAATAATCGTCTAAAATCTGACTTACAACAAGATTTGGATGATTCAAATTATTCAAAATGGTACCCAATCGCTAAAATCGGTGCAACTTACCGTTTCTAATTTGTTAGCGTAAGCTGTAGAAAAACGACACTTTTGGTGTCGTTTTTTTTTGCCGAATCATTGCCAAAAGTTTGCTTTATTGATACTATCCGCTATCAATTTTTGAGGCGGGATTTGTTGATGTATAACAAAGATTTAGCTTGCTTGGCGCAAGCAAGTGTGATGGATAGCATTCATTGTAGTGTCAATCTTATCAGTTCACCTATGTGGGATTGGTTGGTGTGGATTCTGATTTGTATTGGTGTGTTTTTTACCGTCATGACAGGGTTTGTTCAATTTCGTTTATTTGGACATAGTGTCAAGAATTTGCTGGCTAGTCGAAGCACCGAACATCACGAGCATAGTGAGAGTATCTCGTCGTTTCAAGCGTTTATGACAGGGCTGGCGAGTCGTGTCGGTACAGGGAATATCGCAGGGGTTGCTATTGCCGTGAGTGTTGGTGGACCGGGTGCGGTATTTTGGATGTGGTTTATTGCCTTGATTGGGATGGCATCGGCGTTTGCTGAGTCGTCACTGGCACAGTTATTTAAGGTGCGAGATGCCAATGGGCATTTTCGTGGTGGACCTGCTTACTATATCCGTCAGGGTTTAGGGCAAGGTTGGCTAGGTGTGGCGTTTGCAGTGAGTCTGATTTTGTGTTTTGGCTTAGTGTATAACGCCATTCAAGCCAATACTATCGCCCAAGCCGTACAATCGGCGGTCGGTTGTACGGGCGATAATACCTGTGCTTCATGGGGAACGGGTAAACATGTGGTAGCGCTATTGTTGGTTATTATTTCTGCACCGATTATTTTTGGCGGCATCAAACGCGTTGCCACCATTTCAGAAATGCTAGTACCTGTGATGGCAGCGGTATATCTGCTGATGGCGTTGTATATTATTGTGACCAATATTACCATGATTCCGCAGGTATTTAATTTGATTTTGACCGATGCCTTTACTTTTAATGCGGCAGCCGGTGGGGCGCTAGGTGGTTTGGTGGCGCAGTCGATGATGCTTGGGATTAAGCGGGGTTTGTACTCTAACGAAGCAGGTCAAGGCTCTGCCCCCAATGCCGCTGCGGCTGCGGATGTACCTCACCCCGCCACACAAGGGCTGATTCAAAGTTTGGGCGTTTTTGTGGATACCATTATTGTCTGTTCTTGTACCGCGTTTATTATTTTATTATCAAAACTACCCACCGCTGATTTGACAGGGATTCAATTGACCCAAGCGGCGTTAGAAAGTCATGTGGGTTCATGGGCGCAAATTTTCCTAGCGGTAGTGCTGTTTATGTTCGCTTTTTCGAGTATTATTGGCAACTACGCCTACGCCGAAACCAACGTGCAATATCTTAAGAATCATCCAATGATTTTAAATATATTCCGTATTTTAGTGCTTGCCTTTGTGTATTTTGGTTCTGTGGCTGAAGTGCCTATGGTGTGGGATATGGGGGATTTGATGATGGCGATTATGGCGTACATTAATCTTGTCAGTATCGTTCTGTTGTCAAAATATGTGTTTATTTTGGCAAAAGATTATTCCGCTCAAATCAAATCAGGTGTTAAGCATCCTGTTTTTAATATCAATAAATACCCCGCCATGAAAGCCAAAGTCACATCGGGAATTTGGGAAAAATAACGATTAGATAATAAAAAAAGCCGTTGGTTATCAATGGCTTTTTTATTGTTTGGCTGGGTAACATAAGCGATACCAATAAATAGTGCATTTTTTTATAGGTTTTTAAAACAGGGTTTAGAACAGGCTTTAACACCCAATCAGATGATTGATTTTTCAAACACTTGCCGTAATTCAAAACTGGTATGCACTTGTGCGATACCTTCAATACGGTTTAGACGATGCAATAAAAATTCTTCATAATGCGCCATATCTTTGACCAAAGCTTTGATAAGATAGTCTTCACTGCGCCCTGTCACAATACTACAGCTGACCACTTCAGGAAATTCTCGTAGTTTTTTTTCAAAATTGCTAAAGCGTTCTGCCGTATGTTTATCCATGCTAATGGCAATATAGACTGACAGTTGATAACCTAATTTTCTAGGGTCGGTGGTGACACTATAACCCGTGATCACACCGGCATCTTCTAATTGTTTGACTCGGCGTGCACAGGGGGTAGGACTTAAGTTTACGCTTTCTGCCAATTCAAGGTTACTCATGCGCGCATTTTCTCGTAATAGCGCTAATATTTGTCTGTCTATTTTATCTAATGAAGTCATGGTGAATTCGCAAATTTAGTGGTTTTGACTACATAATATAATTGTAGTAGCCAAAAATATCAAATCCTATGTGTTTTATAGCAAAATTTGGTTACTTCAACTACAAAAAAATGGGTATAATTTTATTATAGAATTTTAAGCAAAATTAAATGTGGAGCATTAGCATGTCAATACAACCCAAAAATGCGGCTTTTAATCATAAAAAATACCAACCCTTTGCATTTGCACCAAAGATGACCCAGCGTACTTGGCCCGATAAAACCATCACTAAAGCGCCTATATGGACGTCGGTGGATTTGCGAGATGGTAACCAAGCCTTGATTGAGCCGATGAGCATTGAACAAAAAATGCGCTTCTTTGATTTGTTGGTGCAAGTGGGTTTCAAAGAAATTGAGATTGGTTTTCCCTCAGCGGCGCAGGTTGAGTATGACTTTACCCGTAAATTAATCGAAGGCGGACACGTACCCGACGATGTGACCTTGCAAGTATTGGTGCAGGCACGCGAACATTTGATTCGCCGTACCTTTGAGTCGTTGAAGGGTGCCAAACGTGCCATCGTCCACGTGTATAACTCAACCTCAAAAGTGCAGCGCGAAAAAGTGTATCAAAAAGATTATGATGACATCATTGCCATTGCGGTTGAAGGCGCAACATTATTGCGTGAGTTGGCGAAAGAATATCCTGAAACTGAATGGATTTTTGAATATTCTCCTGAAAGTTTTTCACAAACCGAGGTCGATTTTTCGGTCAAAATCTGTGATGAGGTGTGTAAAGTTTGGCGCCCGGACTTAGGTCAAAAAGTAATCTTTAACTTGCCATCAACCGTAGAGAGCTCAACGCCCAATATCTATGCCGATCAGATTGAATATTTTTGCCAAAACTTACCCATGCGTGAGCATGTGATTGTGAGTCTTCACACCCACAATGACCGTGGCTGTGCTGTGGCTGCCAGTGAGTTGGGTTTGATGGCAGGGGCTGACCGTATTGAAGGCACGCTTTTTGGCAATGGCGAGCGCACAGGCAACATGGACATCATGGTCATGGCGATGAATATGTATAGCCAAGGCGTAGACCCACAGCTTGATTTTAGTAACATGAGCGAAATCGCCCAAGTGGTGAGTGAGTGCAATCAGTTACCGATTCATCCCCGCCATCCTTATGTGGGCGAATTGGTATTTACCGCTTTTAGTGGCTCGCACCAAGATGCCATTAAAAAATCGCTAGATTATAACGAGCAAAATGCCGAAACTACCCAAGGCTTATGGGATGTGGCGTACTTGCCGATTGACCCTGCTGATATCGGACGCGGCTATCAGGATGTCGTGCGTATCAATAGCCAGTCAGGTAAAGGCGGTGTTGCTTATATCTTGCAACGTGACTTTGGTTTTCATTTGCCGCGTTGGACGCAAATTGACTTTAGCCGTGTCATTCAGCAAGAAGCCGAAAGCCGCCAGACAGAGTTGACATCAGATGATGTTATTAGCGTGTTTGAAAACACTTATTTGAACCAATCTACTTTGGTGTTGCAAGATTATGAAATCAAAAACACGGCGGGTGCAGTAAGCTTCAAAGGCTCTGTGCGCACGGGGGATGACATCATAGACGTCGTTGGTAATGGCAATGGTCCATTGTCTGCCTTTATCAATGCCATCTCTGGCAAATTGAACAAAAATATCCACGTTATCAACTATGCAGAGCATGCGTTAACGGTTGAAAGTCAAAGCCCGCTCACCGAAAACAACAGTGATGCCAATGCCGTTGCTTACTTACAGTTGAATATTGAAGGTGAGATTTATTCAGGTATCGGCACTTGCTCAAGCACCGTATCAGCGATGTTAAAAGCCGCCTTGTCTGCGTTGGCACAAGCGCAGATTGCCGATACTGAACATCATTAGTTAGCTTTTATAAAGCGCAAATTTATCCCCAAAAGAGCAATTGCCCTAGTTGCTCTTTTTTTTATCTGACCTTGCCGTAAAACCACCGACTTTAGGCGGTGGATATAAGGCAACTCATACACTATAACGCTTGCATAAATTTTGCTAAAATAATTTGCATGAAAACACTCAAGCTACGCATACGAGATAAACACACAGCAAAGCTTAACCGTCTAAGCGGTTTAGTGAATTTCGTATGGAACTATGTGAATGACTTGAGTTACAAGCATCTGCAAAAGACTGGTAAATTCTTTTCAGCTTATGATTTGAACGAATACACCAAAGGTAGCGGTGAATTACTAGGCTTGCATAGTCAGACTATTCAGGCAATCAATGAAACCCATGCCAAAGCTAGAAAACAATTCAAAAAAGCTAAATTATCATGGCGAACCAACAACCCAAATTCAAAACGTAAATCATTAGGCTGGCTACCCTTTAAACAATCCGCCATCAAACACATTGCCACACACCAAATTGGTAAAAAAGGCTTAAAATCCACCTTACAGCTTAGTTTAGCCAAAGGACAAAAACTAGTCATTGACCTATGGGACAGCTACAACCTATCGCTTTACCAAATCAACACACTAGAAATCGTCCAAGACAGCCGTAACCGTTGGTATGCCTGTATCACAGTTAAAGGCTACCCCAAACAATCATGCGGTACAGGTAGTGTAGGTATTGACTTAGGACTTAAAGACAGTGCCACAGCCTCAAATGGCAATAAATTACAAATCAAACAAACGCTCAACTATGCCAAAGATTTAGCCATTGCTCAACGAGCTAAAAACAAACAACGTGTCAAAGCAATCCATGCCAAAATCAAGCATACACGCCAAGACTTAATCCATAAATTTACCACCCAATTAGTCAAAGACAATGCCCTAATCGTGGTCGGTGATATTCAGAGTAATCAATTTAATAGTAAAAAAGGCAAACTCGCCAAATCGGTTTACGATGCAGGTTGGTTTGAACTCAAGCGACAACTGACCTACAAATGCGAGAACGCAGGTTGCCGTTTTGAAATCGTGAATGAGAGATACACGACCCAGCGATGTTCGTGTTGCGGTGAAATCACCGCCAATAGTCCGAAAGGTAGAAAATCGCTTGGAATAAGAGAATGGATATGTGCTTCGTGTGGCACATGGCATGATAGAGATATCAATGCCAGTAAGAACATTCTTGCGGTCGGGCTTGACCGTCTTGTGGAAGGAATCCCCTTGCTTTAGCAAGGGGAGGAAGTCAAGGTATGATAGAGGCACTTTAAATTTTACAGTAATAATAGAGTGGTATGATGCATTGCGATATTTATAAATTTAGCAAAAAAGATGACCTGTATGTGTACATTGCTCGCCCAGATTATCCGAACGACACGGACGAGATTCGTGACTGGTTGTCAGTGTTGCCCAAAGATTTTCGTCAAGCGATTGGGCGCGAAACCTTTGTGATGCATTTGGATTTGGCAACTACGCCAAAGCTTGCACGAGTCAATAAAGCAGAAGTGTTAGAAAAACTGCAAAGTCAGGGGTATTTTGTGCAGATGCCGCCTGAGGATGTGCTGTTACGCCAAGCAAAATTGAATATGGCAGAAGCACAGCAGAACAAGTGGCAGTAGCAAAATTTTAACCAAATGATTTGAATCATGCTAAAATAATCTATCTATTTTTGGTAAGGCAAAATTATGTTTGCATTTTTATCGCTCGAGCAAATCGGTAATGTGCTAGGCGAAATCATCATTTGGTGGGCGCAGCTGGTTCAAGGTGTGCCGCCAGACAAATTACCCCTATATGCCTATGTGGGATTTTCCATTGTCGTATTACTGCTTTGGATTTTAGTGGTACGGATTTTGCCGAAAACAGTTGCAGGTTTGAGTTGGATTATTCTATTTGCTATTTTGCTCACGCCAACAACTTCCCTTGGCACACCGCCTGACATCGCACCAGCGAGTATTTCAGTGGTTTATGGGATTTTAGTCAAAGAACCAGCAATTATCTTTAATGGGTTGCTACCAATTATGGTTGTCATTACAGTGGGCTGTATTTTGGGTTTTATTTGGCAAATTCTTCGAATGGGCATCGACAAAACCAACAAAAAACCTGCGCTAGATAACGCCAATATCAGCCAGCCTAGCCGCTAAGTTATGATGGTGATAAGCCAACAAGCTGTTACCGCTTAACTGTTTATAGCTTAACTTTCTACTTATAGCTTAACTTTCGCTAAAACTTATGATAGTCTGAAACTCATTTTTGACGATTATCATAGGTTTTTTTATGTCTGACCATCAGCCAAATGCTGCCATCCAAAATAGCGTTACCCAAAGCAGTTTTAAAAGTACCGATAGTTATATCGCTACCGACAGCCTAAAGCTTGCCGTCAATGCTGCGATTAAATTGCAAAAACCGTTACTTATCAAAGGGGAACCTGGCACGGGTAAAACGCTACTGGCTGAAGAAGTGGCAAAAAGTTTAGGTATGCCACTTTTAACTTGGCACATCAAATCAACCACCAAAGCCGAACAAGGCTTGTATGAATACGATGCGGTATCACGCCTGCGGGATAGTCAATTGGGCGATGACCGCGTATATGATATTGCCAACTACATCAAGGCAGGCAAGCTATGGCAAGCATTTACCAGTCCTGAGCGTGTGGTACTGCTCATTGATGAGATTGATAAAGCAGATATTGAGTTCCCCAACGACTTGCTGCATGAGCTCGATAAAATGTCGTTTTATGTGTATGAAACTGGCGAAACGATTACCGCCGATCATCGTCCCGTCGTTATTATCACGTCAAACAATGAAAAAGAACTGCCTGATGCCTTCTTGCGTCGTTGCTTTTTCCATTATATTGATTTTCCTGACCAAGCAACCATGCGCGAAATTGTGGATGTGCATTTTCCCAATCTACAGGCAGACTTGGTGGATGAAGCGCTCAAGGTGTTCTACGGTCTGCGGGAAGTCAAAGGCTTAAAAAAACCGCCATCCACCTCTGAATTGGTAGATTGGATTAGTTTGCTGATGGCAGATGATTTGCAAGCGGGCAGTCAAAATGCGATTGAGCGGTTGAAAAATCCAAGCGATAGCTTACCGCCCATGGCGGGGGCGTTGCTCAAAAATGAAAATGACTTGAGTTTACTTGAACGTATGGGCTTTATGCTGCGTCGTAGTCGATAGGGGATTGGTGTGTTTATCAATCTTTTTTATACCTTACGCACCTATGGCGTGCCTGTGACCACCCGAGAACTGCTCGACTTACATGGGCTGCTCGAATCGGGTATCGTATTTGCCGACCGTGAACAATTCTACGAATTAGTGCGCCTGTGTATGGTCAAAGACGAAAAATACTTTGATAAATTTGACCGTGCCATGGCAGATTATTTTGAAGGTATTGATACACTCGACATCGACGAGCTGATGGCAAAATTGGGTAATATCCCCAAAGAATGGCTGGAACTCAAACTTGACCCCAACAATCTTACCGAAGCCCAGCGGCGCCTACTCAAAAAATATGGCTCGCTTGAAGCACTCATGCAAGCCCTAGAGGAACGCCTAAAAGAACAAAAAGAGCGACACCAAGGCGGTAACAAATGGGTTGGCACAGGCGGCTCATCGCCATTTGGGGCGTATGGTGACCATCCTGAAGGCGTACGAGTAGGCGGTGAAAGCCGAAAACGCTCAGCGGTCAAGGTGTGGGAGCAGCGCAAATACCGCGATTTGGATACGGATAACCAGCTAGAAACCCGCTCCATGCAGATGGCACTGCGAAAACTGCGTAAATTCGCCCGTGATGGGGCGGCTGATGAGCTTGATATTGGCTCAACCATCAAGAAAACCGCGCAAAAAGGGATGCTCGATGTGCAGCTGCGTCCCGAACGCCGCAATCGTGTCAAAGTGCTCATGCTATTTGATATCGGTGGTAGCATGGATAGCTATATCGAAGCCTGTGAGCGCTTATTTGCTGCCGCCAAAAACGAGTTTAAAACGCTTGAATTTTTTTATTTTCATAACTGCGTGTATGAATATGTTTGGACAGAAAATGCCCGCCGCAGCGCCAGTGCGATACCCACATTGGATGTGCTACACAAATACGGCAGTGATTATCGGGTGATTTTTGTCGGTGATGCGGCAATGTCGCCGTATGAGCTGTTATCTGTTGGCGGCAGCGTTGAGTATATGAGCCAAGATACGGGGCAGGCGTGGCTAAAACGTATCACTGACCACTTTGATAAAGTCGCATGGCTCAACCCTGAAGCACCAAGCTACTGGCAATACACCCAGACCATCGGCTTAATCAAAGATATCATGCAAGGTCATATGTACCCGATGACCTTGCATGGTATTGAAGATATGACCAAGTATTTGGCGCGGTAGTATTGTTAAGGCAAATAAAAAAGCATGAATCAATTTCATGCTTTTTTTGTGCTGACAGGCTGCTAGTCACCTAAAAGCTGCTATTAAGCTAAAGCTGCTAGTCAACTAACATTAGTTTGGACCGCCCACACGTTCAATAACGACGGTGCCTGTGCCCGTGCTTGCTAAGCCAATTTGTTTGGCGGCGGCATACGATAAATCTAAGACGCGATGGCTTGAAAACGGACCGCGGTCATTGACTTTTACTACAACGCTTTTGCCGTTTGATTTGTTGGTTACTTTGATATAACAGTTCATTGGCAATGAGCGATGCGCCGCAGTCAATGAATTGGCATCAAAAGTCTCACCGCTAGCAGTCTTACGACCTTGAAATTGACGACCATACCAAGAGGCGACACCCGTTTGGCTAAAGCGATTGACCGTATTGGATGCAACGGCAGAAAGACGCTCTAACACGTCTGCATCTTTGCTAGCTTGTGAAGTGTCTTGGCTGATAAGTTGGCTGTCTAAGGCAAGGTTACGAGATTGGCGGGCTGATTTGACTAAGTCTGATGCATTGTTGTGCTGGCGGGTTAACTCATTAAGTACGTGATCTAAATTGCTCGTGGCTGCTTGGGTAGTTGAGCTTATCGCCGTTACGCCACAAAAGCAAAGTAACGTCGCTACATTAGCTAAATTCGATTGACGTTTTGACATAATGACCTCTGAACAATCGCTCTTTACAATGAGCGCCTTATATTTGGGAGCGCATAAGCCTTTATATCTCATGATGTCATGCATACAAATCGCTTATAGGGCACCAAGAAAATTTATTAGATTTAACAATTAATTTACAAATTTTACTTTGTTTCGGTATGTAATTGTTCAATCCTGATGACCTACAATAAGCAATTACGCGATTAAAATCACGATTTATTTAGATAAAAGGTATAAAAGAATAGATAAACGGTAAAAATTATTAAGTTTTACCATCATAATTGTTTAAAACTACTCATAAAAAGGATATCTTTTATGCTAACTCTTTTACGTTTTTTACATTTTAAAATACCCATTTGCATAAATAGTTACATAAAGAATCGTTTATAAATAGCCTATTTACAAACAAAATATTTTCGAAGATAGTGTGACGGTTATTTAACATTATGAGAGGCAATTGACATCACTAAACCAAATCCTGCCATCAAAGTAATTAAAGCAGTACCGCCGTAGCTGATAAATGGCAAAGGAACACCGACAACTGGCAAAATACCTGCCACCATGCCGGCATTTACAAACACATACACAAAAAATGACATGGCAATCGCACCAGAGAGTAATTTGCTATAGACCGCAGTATTGGAATAAGCAATAAATAAGGCGCGGCATAGAATACAAAAATACAAAAACATCAGTAAAATGACACCGATTAAGCCAAACTCCTCAGAAAAAGCCGCAATGATAAAATCGGTGTGACCTTCTGGTAAAAAGTGTAGATGAGATTGTGTGCCTTGCAAGTAGCCTTTACCTGTGAGTCCCCCTGAGCCAATCGCGGTTTTTGACTGCATGATATTCCAGCCAGCCCCCAAGGCATCGCTTTCAGGGTCTAGCAAAGTCAGCACGCGCCTGCGCTGGTAGTCGTGTAGCAGGTATTCCCAAGCCACAAAAACAAAGGGAATAAACAGCGCCACCGCAGAGCCAATCATCCACCAAGGTAAACCCGATAAGAACAGCACAAATAAGCCACTAGATGCCACCAATAAAGAAGTACCCAAGTCGGGCTGTTCAGCAATTAGCAGCACCGGAATACCAATCGCCACCAGCGTGATAAGCACTGTCGATAAACTTGGCGGCAAGTCGCGTTTGGATAAAAACCAAGCAATGAGCATCGGCATGCCAAGCTTCATAAATTCTGACGGCTGCACACTACCAAACCCAGGAATATCAATCCAGCGCTGCGCACCCAGACGCACCTCACCAATAATTTTGACCAGTATCAGTAATCCCACGCCACCCACATAAAAAAACGGGGTAAAATCACGGTAAAGACTGGGCGGGATTTGCGCCATCACAATCATCACCACAAACGCGATGGTAAAACTAATGGTTTGACGGATGACCAACCCCATGTCTTGAGCAGAGGCACTGTATAAAATGGCTAAACCAAACAAAGCGGTGACAAACAATAGCATCAATAACCAAGGGTCTAAATGCACGCGCTGCCAAAAGGAGGGTAGACTGTCATTACCAAAGTGATGAGCTTGCCTAGAAAAACGGTACTGTCCAATCTTATCTGCCATACACACCAAACATCAAATTAACCCGGTGACAATAAGTCTGTAAAAAGACACAAAAATAGGCTCAATAGTTTATATGGCTTAATGTGATTTTGGTAGTCTTAATAATGTAATAGTTTATAACACTTGTTTCATAGAAATAAGTCACTATAGTAAGTGAGCTATTAATTCACCTTAATTATGTAGTGAACATAACTATCAAGTGAAAATCAAGTTAAGTGAAAATTAAGTTAAGTAAAAACAATTATCAAGTAGGCATGATTAGCTAAACATATCAAGCCCACTTTTTTGACAGTTGCTCATAAGTCCGTGGTGTTTTTCCATTTTGACGAAACGTGAATAGGCAGTCCATGACACATCAAAACAAGACCAAAAATAAACCAAGCATTATTGAAGATAACGCGCAAACAGCAAAGTATGCCAAGCCCGAGAGCGCCAATAACCAGAATATCAACACTACCAAGACTCAGAATACCAAAACCAAGATTTTAACAGGCATTGTTGGCTCTGGGGTGATAATGACATTGCTTATCGCCTGTAATCATCCCGTCACACCCGTGGATAATCGAAAACCTACTACGACCATCGTTCGTCAAACCCAGCCAAACCCTAAAGATACCACTGTGACACAGACTGACAATATGCGCGGTCTTATTTTAAACCGTCAAAACACAACTCGACCTACAACAGACTATCGCGCACTCAAAAATAGCACACGATACAATAGTAATGTTGTTTATACCAATGATGCAGATTTTAAGGATTGGTTAGCTAGCCACAGTTATAAGCAATCAGAAGTGTTGGCGTATCAAAATTACTTGCAAAGCCAATTAGGCAGTATTCCGCCGATGGATCAGTTAATCACGAGTGCCAGAGATGCGCGGCGCTGTGGTTTTGAGCCGTATGAAGTGCCGCCTGCATCACTATGGCAAAATATCGTGCCCACCCTACAAATGCTGCAGCAACTGCAAAAACAAGGTTATTTACCGTATTCGACAGTGATACGCTCCGTGTATCGAAACCCTGTATTAAATGATTGTGCCGGCGGCGCAGGCGAGAGTAAGCACATGACCAATGGCGCAATTGATATTTGGGTACCTGAAAACGAAGCCAATAAATGGGCGATAGAAAGCACCTTTGATGGACTTTGCCAGTTTTGGCAGTCCAACGGGCAAGCCTATAGCTTTGGACTTGGCTTGTATCCGACAGGCTCGGTGCATCTTGATACGCAAGGTTTTCGAAAATGGGGCGCAAGCCATAGCTCAAGCTCATCACCCTGTCGTTTTTAACCCTAGCGCGAGTGTTAACCCGTTAACCTTTAACATTGGCTATTTAGCGGTTTTTGCTGTGCCTGGCGTGGCGTTCCCAACGGTCACAATCAAAAACTTGTTAGGGTCAATGAGGTCTTTATAGCTTTGATTGACCGCGTGAAGGTCGGCACGCTGCACGCGCGTCACGTACTCGGTCAAGTAACTATCTGGCAGCTGATAAAACCCCATCATACCAATCGTGGCATTCATGGCGGCATTGCTAGCAAAGCTGGTGGGAAAACTGTTGATTAGACTGTCTTTGGTTAAAGCCAATTCGTTTGGCGTTACCCCTTTTTCTAGCGTATGTTTGATGACTTGCTTGGTCGCCTCAATTGCTTCTTGCGACTTTTGGTTACGGGTAGAAAAACGAATGGTATAGCTACCTTGGGCAAGCATCGGCGTGGTGCTGCTATAGATGCCATAGGTGAGCCCGCGTTTTTTACGGATATCTTGCATCAATCTGGCTTGAAAATTGCCGCCCCCGACGATTTCATCGGCAATGGCGAAGTTGGTTTGATGCTGCAAGCCTAAGCTATCCGCCACGCGTTTTTGACCCAATTGCCCCATCAAGACGGTGGTTTGGGTGCTGTCAAATGGGATATGAATCGTTTTAGCGGCGTTCAAAGGCTTGGCATCGGCAAGCTTTGGGGCAGCTGTGCCAACGGGCATTTGAGCGGTTAGCTGATTGGCAAGCGCCCGCGCGCGGGGAAGACTGATATCGCCTGTGATGGCAATATTTGCGTTGTTCGCCACCAAAAACTGCTGGCTAAAAGCTTTGAGATCGGTGGCATTGATTTTGGCAATGCTGTCTTCTGTGCCTTGGGTGGGGTGGGCGTAGGGGTGATTCCCATAAAGCGCCTCAGCAAAGGCTTTGCTTGCGATGCTATCTGGGTCTTCTTTGGCTTGTTGCAGGCTGATTAAATACTGGGCTTTGGTACGTTCAAAATTTTTGTTTGGAAACGTAGGCTGGGTCATCATATCGCTCATTAAACCAAGCGCAGGGGATAAACGCGCTTCATCGGATAGACTGCGCAAACTCACAATAAACATATCTTTATAAGCACGGGCAGATAAATCAATCCCAAGCTGCTCACTGGTTTCAGCAATCTCATCTTCGCTTTTATGGCGAGTTCCCTGATCCAGCATACTCGCGGTCAGACTGGCAATCCCAAAACCGCCTTTTTTAATGGCTTCATCACGAGCTGAGCCTGCATTAAAATACACACTGACATCCACAATCGGTAAATGATGGGTTTGTACCAAAGCCACTGGGGTACCCGAATCGGTCGTAAAGTGGATGATATGCGGTAGGGTCACGTTTAACGGCGCCGTCGTTTTTAGGCTGGTTAATTTGTCTAAAGCGGCAATGGGTGCATTGGGGTCAACATTGCCACTACTGTGAGCATCGCTATGGGTGGCAGGTTCAGCATGGCCCCCTTGCGTGGCAATGGTGGTCATTAGTAATAAGATTTTAGCTAAGCGTGGTTTCATTTTTTTTCTCAAAATTCTAAGGATAGTCTGACAGTAATGTGGGCAAGTCAAGTGAGGGCAAATTAAATGAGAGCAAGTTTATTTGCCGAGTTTACAGCTATTGGGTGGGTTTGTTTGCTTTCACCACATTGAGCACGGTTAGATTGTCGTTAACCAAATATTTGTTAGCGGCAGCGTGTAAGTCACTTTCTGTGATGCTATCTAAGGTTTTGGGTAGGTTAAACACCATCCGATCATCAAGCCCAATGCTGTTTAGACTGCCAATCATCTGCGCTTGTCCGCTGATACTATCTTGGCTATATATCAAGCTGGTCATGGTGTTGGTTTTGGCACGGGTCAGTTCACTTTGTGCAATCGGTTGGGTTTTAAGCGCGTCAATCTCAGCAATGATTGCTTGTTTGGCTTGGGCAAGTGTAACGCCATCTCGCGGGGTGGCTTGGATTAAAAATAGCCCATCGCCCCGGCTAAAGGCACTGTAACCACTGCCGACTGAGGCTAGTAGCTGTTTTTCCCGTACTAGGCGTTTTTCTAGGCGTGCAGATAGACCACCATCGAGCACATCGGCTAGCAGCGATAGACTATAGGCGGTTTTGGGGTCTTTTGCTGTGGTAAGCGTCGGCACGTTAAACGCCATCATGACCATAGGCACTTGCACGGGCAATTGGGTGGTTTTTTCTTGATAACCACGAAAGCCTGGCTGTATCACACTGGGGCGCGTTGGCAGGGTTTGTGGTTTTTTATCGGCAAAGTATTTTTTGACTTCATTGATCGCGTTTGTCGGATTGACATCGCCCACGATTACTAAGGTGGCATTGTTGGGCGCATACCATGTTTTATACCAATCGGTTAGGTCGTTTAACGCAATGGATTCGATTTCTGCCATGGGACCAATGACCGATTCCCCTTTGGGGCTATTGGGATAAGCCATTTTGCTAAACTGCTCATAGGCGCGGGCGTTTGGGTTATCATCGGTGCGCTGGCGGCGCTCTTCCATCACCACTTGGCGCTCAGCGGTAAAGTCACTGTCTTTTAGCTGTAAATGGGTCATCCGATCGGCTTCAAGCTCTAGGGCGAGCGCTAAGCGATTGGCAGGGAAAATTTCATAATATGCGGTGTAGTCATAGCTGGTAAAGGCATTATTGCTACCGCCAAATTTGGCAATAAGGCGTTCAAAATCTGCTGAGGACACGTTTTTTGTTCCTTTAAACATCATATGCTCAAGCAAATGTGACATACCGCCTAAGTTAGTGGGTTCATCCGCGGCACCCACGCGATACCATACTTGGCTTATCACCACAGGGGAGCGGTGATCTTCTTTAATAATCACCTTTAAGCCATTAGCCAGCGTATATTCATGGCGCGTTGCTGCCTTATCGCTGTCAAAATCTGTGGGGCTGCGCGTTTGCTGGGTTGCATCGGTTACCGCGTTAGCAGTTGGGTGCGCGTTAATAGGCGTATTCGCTACAGTCGGGGTAGTTTTGGTCGGCATGGTTTTGGCTGCGATGGTCTGCGCAGTGCTGCAACCTGATACACAGAACGTATAGGTTAGGGCGGCAGCAAGGATGGTAAGGTTAAAAAATGTAGGTTTTGACACAGGGTTTCGGTTTAACATAGTTTCTCTTTAACTTTTAATCTTTAATCTGGTTTTTCTGATTGTGGGGCAATGGGGTTTGCAGGCATTATAAAAGATAAACCATGATAACGGATGTTGGCATTGATTGCTATTTGAAAGCCCATTGCACGATTAAATCTGAATAAATACCACCTGCAAATTTTTAGCGCAACAAGCTGTGAGCTGACAGTTTTTTCCCATACCACACATCCTATGGGTTTAAGGGATTGACAGCATGTTTATTTCAAACTGCGAACAAACACTGTTATAATTTTATACATCTCAATATTTTAATGACAAATTTAACCATAGGCGATGATATGAGTAGCAACCAATTTAATAACAATGCTTCTAATAAGGTGGTAATTAATTTTAATAACCAACCGACTAATTTTGATGATGCTACGATGCCCAATCTGCCTGTGCAAGATGTGCCAATTATTGAAACGCCGCGTATCGCTGAAGCCGCCCAAACGTCAACGCTGCAAACAACTATGACAACCCCTTCTATGTCACCAATGCCGCAAAGCCAACATCAAGGGCAGCCTGCAGCCACACAGCAGCCATCTCCCAATACGGCTGAGCCAAGCGCAGAACCTGAACAAAAAGGGGGCTGGTTTAGCCGCATGAAACAAGGCTTATCAAAAAGTCGTAAAAACTTGACCGAAGGCTTAACCAATATTTTGATTGGTGGTAAAGAAATTGATGATGAACTACTAGAAGAAGTCGAAGACCAACTGTTGGTCGCCGACATTGGGGTGAATGCCACCAATCGAATTATCAAAAACTTGACCGAAGCCACTGCCCGCGGTGATTTGATTTATTCGCATTCACTGTATAAAGCGCTACAAAAAGAACTCACCGATATCTTGACACCCAAAGTTGCACCGCTGGTGGTGGATGCTAGCACAAAACCATTTGTGATCTTGGTCGTTGGGGTCAATGGCGTGGGTAAAACCACCACCATCGGTAAACTTGCCAAACGTCTGCAAGGTGAAGGCAAATCAGTGATGTTAGCAGCGGGCGATACGTTCCGTGCGGCAGCCACCGAGCAACTGCAAGTTTGGGGGGAGCGCAATAATATCCCTGTTGTCGCCCAAGGTCATGGCTCAGACAGTGCCTCGGTGATTTTTGACGCCATTCAATCTGCCAAAGCCCGTGGCATTGACGTGCTGATTGCCGATACTGCAGGGCGTCTACAAAATAAAACCAATTTGATGGAAGAGCTGAAAAAAGTGATTCGCGTCATGCAAAAAGCCGATCCGACAGCGCCGCATGAATCCATGATTGTGCTCGACGCGGGTACAGGACAAAATGCCCTAAATCAAGTAGAAATCTTCAATGAAGCAGTGCCATTGACAGGCGTGACCGTCACCAAATTAGATGGCACGGCAAAAGGCGGCGTGGTATTTAATATCGCTGAAAATACCAATGTGCCGATTCGTTTTATTGGCGTGGGTGAAAAAATTGATGATTTGCGCCCATTTCAAGCCGATGATTTTGTCAAAGCGCTATTTGAAAAAGACGAATAACTCATGTATCACTTAAATATTGCTAATAAGCAGATGACTAATATTGATAAAATTCAATTTAGTGAAGTGGGTTTTAAAGAGCGCCAAGATTTGCAAGAATGGATTGTGAGCAATCCAGAATGTCTTGGCGAGCCATTATTAATTATTCAAAAAGAATTTAACGGGTTTGACAATACGTCTGAAAGATTAGATTTATTGGCGTTAGATAAAAGTGGTAATTTAGTCATTATTGAAAATAAAACGGATAGTTCTGGTAAAGATGTTGTATGGCAGTCTGTGAAATATGCATCTTATTGCTCTCGACTTACAGATGAGAAAATCATAAATATTTTTGCTGACTATCTTAGAAAATATGATAGCCAAAACTCTGATGATTATATTGCAAGCGCTAAACAAAAAATAAATGAATTTCTTAGTGATAGCACAGAAGATGATATTGGATTAAATCCCAATGAAACTTCGCAACGAATCATTTTAGTCGCTGCTGAATTCCGTCAAGAAGTAACATCAGCTGTATTATGGCTGATGAATTTTGGTATTAATATCCGTTGTATAAAATGCCAACTTTTTAAATTTAATAATGACTTTTTCTTTGATACTCAGCAAATTATTCCTGTACCCGAAGTTGAAAGCTTTATGATAGATATTGCGGAGAAAAAACAAGAAGACATTCAAATCAAAAATAATAAACAAAGCGTACTAATAAGTTTTTGGTCGCAATTTATCAATGCGACTTTATCAAATGCTGAAAATTTATATGCTAATAGGACACCAAGTAAAGATAATTGGTTAGGTACTAAATTAGGAAATGGTGTCGGAATAAGTGTTGTAATTACAAAGGAATCTGTAAAAATTAGAGTTGAAATAAAAGGTAATAATAAAGAAGACACTTTAAAAATATTCGACTATTTATATCAGCATAAAGAAGAAATCGAATCAAAATTTCAATATCCTGTTAATTGGGAGCGTTGTCCTGAAACTGTATATAGTTTTATAATTATCACAAACGAAGCAGTTGGATATTCAGACAAGTCTGAATGGCGGGGTGCAAATGAATTTTTGATTGAAGAAAGTTATAAAATGCAGAAAATTCTTAAATCACTTCTAGATAAATTTGTCTTATAAAATGCTTACCACAAACTACCAACTATCAATCAAATTACCAACAATTACCCTTGTCGCACATAAGGGTTGTCTTATCGCGCTTGATTGGCAAACCCAAAAAATCCTACAACAATTAACTGCACAAGCGCACTATATACAAAGCAAAGATTTGGCTGACTCAGTAGATGACGATGCCAAAGTCTTACGAAATACCATCAGTCAACTTGACGAATATATTAATGGACAGCGACAAGTATTTGATATGCCCATCGCCCTCTACACAGGCACACCTTTTCAGCAAAAAGTATGGCAAGCATTACGACAAATCCCTTACGGTCAAACAATCAGCTATGCACAGCTTGCGCTACAAGTGGATAGTCCCAAAAGCTTTCGCGCAGTCGCGCAGGCCAATGGCCGCAACCCACTAAGTCTCATTATTCCTTGCCATCGCGTGATTGCCAGCGATGGCAAATTGGGCGGTTATACCGGTGGGATTGAGATTAAGCAAACATTGCTTGATATAGAGCAAGCAAGTTATCAGCGATAAACAATAACCCAATGAGGCGTTATTCTTTATCATCTGCATCTTTTTCTTCCCAAGTTTCTAAGCGTTCATAAATACGACCATAAACGGTATTTTTACGATACTTGCCTTTTTTGGTCATCTCATCCGGCGCTAGACCTGTCAATAGATACATGGCTTCATTGACATGCTCTACGGCATAGATGGTAAATTTACCTGCCGTCACGCTATCGATGATATCTTGACGCAGCATCAATTGCGCCAAATTGGCTTTGGGCACAATCACCCCTTGTTTACCCGTCAAGCCTTGCTCGACACACGCATCATAAAAACCGGCGATTTTGGCATTGACACCGCCGACCGCTTGGACTTGACCAAATTGGTTCATCGATCCTGTAACTGCAAAGCTTTGATTGATCGGGGTTTGCGATAGGGCAGATAGTAGTGCACAGGTTTCGGCTACTGTCGCGCTATCGCCATCGATACCGCCATAACTTTGTTCAAAAGCCAGCGATGCAGTAAAGTTAAGCGTGTGGTCTTCTGCAAACAGCGCTTTTAGGTAACTACTCATAATCAGCACGCCTTTGGCATGGATAGAGCCGCCTAAATCCACATCGCGCTCGATATCAACAATATCGGCATGCGCGGCACTGTGATGCACTGACGCTGTCAATCGAGCAGGCATACCAAACTCACTATCTGCGTAGCTGATGACTGTCAGCGCATTGATTTGACCAATCGCTTTGCCTTGGGTGCTAATCAGCTGTTGCCCTTTTTCTAGCTCTTGCCAGAACAATTGCCGTAAATAACCCGAGCGGTGACGAATATCCTCAATGGCTTGGCGGACATGGCTAGCGGTTACTGTGTTTTCAGGCGTAAGCTCTGATTGATTGATGAGCGCATGACGATTGGCTTCGAGTAATAGCTGTGCCAATCTGTCCCCATGTAGGCTTAATTCATGCTGGTCTTCCGCTTGCTCACTAAGATAATCTAATAAACATGCCAACGCGGTGTTATCAAACGTTAGCAATTGGTATTTGCTTATCATGTCGGCAATTTTGGCGGTCATCGCTTGTTCGTTGGCGTGACTGCGTACCACGCGATCATGAAAATCTGCACGGATTTTGAATACGGCATTAAATTCAGGCTCAAAATCTAGCAGGTCATAATACAAGTCTGGCTCACCGAGTAAAATGACTTTGACATCGAGCTTAATCGGTTGTGGCTCAAGGCTGATACTGCCGGTCAATGTCAGCATTTGCTCAAGGCTCGACATCTTGATTTGGCGGCTTTGCAGCGCACGTTTGAGGCCTTGCCACGCATACGGATATTCAAGCAAATTAGTTGCTTCAAGCACCAAATACCCGCCATTGGCACGATGCAGTGAACCGGCTCGAATCAGACTGACATCCGTTGACACAGTACCCAAATGGGTAATTTGCTCGACATGACCGAGTAAATTTAAATGGGTAGGTAAGTCTTCAAACACAATCGGTGCGCCTTGATCGGACGCATGGCTTGCAATCACATTGACAAAATAGCGCGCTGGCAATGGCGAGAAATGGCTAGGCAAAAACTCTTCATCATCTTCATTGATGATTCGTTCTACATGATTGACGATATCGTCATGCACGTCTTGCAAATACTTACGAACCTTTGGTAAGGCTTGATACTTGTCAAATAACGGCTCCATCAGAGGTTTTAAGGTACGCCGAGTCAATGAATGGTGTAGCGCTTGCAGGGTCTGATTGGCTTCATCTTCAATTTGCTCAAGCTCAACGGTCAGTTGGCTCAAGCGTTTTTGCATGTGGTTCTTATCTTGATAATTGGCAACATACGGCGATTTTGGGGTTAAGCCAAAGCTGGCTTGATTGGTTGCGCTCGAGGTATTATTAGAGGTGCTAGTTGTGGTGCTAGAGGTTTGAGTGGCTTTAAGTGGTAAAACTGGCGCTTTGCCACTGGATTTTTGGCGACCCAATTTATTAACAGGTTTGATTGATAAATAACCATCGCTTGGCTCGATATCATTGTAACTGTCATTGTCATTGCCATCGGCTCGGTTGTCACTAAAATCCGATTTGATAAAAATCGGTTTATTGTCTGAAGGTCGCAGCGCCAATGCAAGTGAATACTGTTTACCTTCTTCATGCAGCGCATGATAGACCTGTTCTTCACGAAGGCTAATTTCATTCTTTATGGCTTCTACTTTACTTTGATAGTGCTCACTGCGAAAACGCTGATTGAGCTGACGTTTGGTGGTTAGCCAAAAGGTTTTGACATCTTCCGCTAATTGCTTGCCCATGCCAGCAGGCAGGTCAAGCGCAATCGGGGTGCGCGCATCAACAAAATTGTGCACATACACCCAGTCATTGGGTGTGGGTTTTTGTTTGGCGTGTGCTTGTAGCAGGCGAGTGATTAAGGTGCGTTTGCCCAGTCCGTTTTCACCTGCAGCAAAGATATGATAACCATTGGCATTGATATCAAGCGCAGTGGCAATCGCTTTACAGGCGCGCTCTTGCCCAAAGCCAATTTCAAGCGTTTTGGTATGGTGGCTATCTTTTGGCAAGGTCGCTGGGTCGGTATAACGGCGCAAGTGCGAGATTGCAACAGGCTGTAAATTGTTAGATTTGATGGTATCGGTAATGATAGCGGCGGATTTTGAAGTCACAGGGGTAGTACGAACAGATTTTGCAAGGGTATTTTTCATAAAACAAGTTTCATCAACGCATTAAAAAGCGGTAGTGGGAAAGATAAACAATGACAGTGACAGTTAGAGTGACAGTGCTTAGGGTCTGAAGTCTAAGGTTTAGGGTCACTTATAGTTAACAGATAGGTTTTGGTAAGTGGTAATAAAGTATCAGTATGATGTGGTTTTTTGTTGATAAAATCAATGGCTATTTTTTCGTGAATCGTTGCCTTAAGGTTTCAGCCGCAGTAATATAAAAGTTGATGGGTAAGTATTTGCTAAGATAACATATTGACGCTTAACACAATCGTTTGAGACAACAACATGGCTAAAACAGAAAACGGATTTATTTTAGCGCTGGATCAGGGCACTACCTCAAGCCGCAGTATCATCTTTGATAGCCAATTAACACCCATCGCCATCGCCCAAAAGCCGCTGGGTATCATCACCCCAAAAGCTGGGTTTATCGAGCAAAATGCCAATGACATCTGGCAAACCCAAATTAGTACCGCCCAAGAAGTGATTGCCAAAGCAGGATTATTGGCGACAGATATTTCAGCCATCGGTATCACCAACCAACGTGAGACCACCATAATTTGGCATAAAAAGACGGGTAAGCCTGTCGCACCCGCCATTGTCTGGCAAGATAGACGTACCCATCAGTGGTGTAGAGACTGGCGTGATAAAGGCTTTGATGCCAAAATCCAACAAATTACCGGACTACGTATAGATCCGTATTTTAGTGCCAGCAAAATCGTATGGCTGTTAAACCAAAACCCTAAGCTTCGCCAACAAGCGCTAGCAGGTGAGTTGGCTTTTGGTACCGTGGATAGTTGGCTACTGTTTAACATGACAGGCGAGCATAGCATTGATATCACCAATGCCTCACGCACCATGCTGATGTCTTTGCAAACAGGCGACTGGTCTGATGAATTATTGGAATTGTTTGATATTCCCAAAACCATGTTACCTACCATCAAGCCATCGGATGGCGATTTTGGGGTCACCAAACAAGGGATGTTTGGCAAACAAATCCCAGTCACGGCAGTGCTAGGCGATCAGCAAGCGGCATTGTATGGGCAGGGCTGTAACCGAGCAGGCATGGCAAAATCTACCTATGGCACCGGCTGTTTTTTATTAATGAATACCGGCGATAAACCCTGTGTCAGTCATCAGCAATTACTCACCACCGTCGCTTGGCAAACCACAGAGGCGAATCACACTCGTCAACCTAACCGGCATGAACCTTCAGGTAAATTGCCCAACTTGCTAAAACCTTTACAAAATTTACAACGAAATAAAAAAACAAGCGTCACGCAAACACAATATGCGCTTGAAGGCAGTGTGTTTATGGCAGGTGCCATCGTGCAGTGGCTACGCGATAACTTAGGTATGATAGCGCGCAGTGAGGACGTTGAAACCTTGGCAGCGCAAGTGCCAGATAGCCAAGGAGTGACCCTGATTCCTGCCTTTACGGGGCTTGGTGCACCTTACTGGCGAGCAGATGCTACCGCAAGACTTATCGGGCTGACACGCGGTACTACCAAAGCGCATATCGCAAGAGCCGCCTTAGAAGCGATTGCGCTGCAAGCTTATGATGTGTTAATCGCCATGCAAAAAGATAGCCCTGTGCCACTGCACGAACTGCGCGTGGATGGGGGCGCTGCCAATAACAATATCCTAATGCAATTTCAAGCCGATATACTCAATGTCCCTGTGCTGCGACCAACGACCACTGAGAGTACCGCAAAAGGGGTGGCATTATTGGCAGGGCAAGCGGTGGGACTATATGATGACACTAGCATTGGTGAAAGTTGGCAGTTAGACCGTATCTTTGAGCCTAAGATGGCATTGTCTGAGCGCCAAGCCATCGTGGAGCGTTGGCAGTTTTATATCAATCAACTATTAAACGAACAAAATTAAAGCAAGAAAATCATTAATATAGCTCTAAAAAACTAAAAATAATTTAAAAACAAATAGTTAACTATATGAAAAATTTTTTAAAGACTCGACACGAGAGTGATTTTCGTTAGCAATTAAGGTGATTAAGTAAAAAAAAGCAATTTATAAGCTTAATTTTTAACCCCTGATTAAAAATATCGGCAAATTTTGGCTAAAAATAGTGATTTTTTGTGTAGAAATTGAATAAAAAAATGTATAATGCTTCAAAATTCGACACTTTGTTGACAGTGATGAAAGTTACGAAGATGAAAGTCAGGAAATTTTTTGGACAATGTTGCTACAAGCAAGCAGGGATAACTGGTAACTAAACATTAAGGATATGACAGTGGACAATCAATTTGTTATCGCTACGGCAAATTTACTTAACTTTGCACTGCCCAATCGGGTTTTTTATCGAAACCAAGATGCGTATACGCCAAAGCAATATCAACAAAAGATGAATGCACTTGCCCCCATTTTTCGTCAATTGCAAGCTGATATCATTGGTTGCCAAGAAATTTGGGATGAGCAAGCACTGATTGACTTATGTCATGCAGCCGGTCTCAATGACTATCATGTTACCGTGCCGTTAGCCAGTAATCAGCCAGATAGTCCATTAACCCAAGGGCGAGGCGCAATTGGTACCCCGAGCGTAGGCTTGGTATCGCGTTTTGAGATTATTAACACCCAATTGCTCACGCAGATGCCTGCGATTGCGTTGTTGGACGTTCCTGATGTTGGGCTTTATCAACAATTTAATCGTCCCCCGCTGATTGCTGACATCAGATTGCCAAATGGCATGGTGGTCACTGTGATTGTGGCGCATCTAAAAAGTAAACGCCCTGAGTTTTTAGAAAACGCGCAAGGCGAGCCGTTAGAAGATCGCAATGATCCGCTAATTCGAGTCCGCGCCAAGCTGCGCAGTCTTTGTATGCGGGCAGCGGAAGCGGCAGGCATTCGCCAAGTGGTCATCGAAAAACTGTCACACAACAACCATCCGCTGATTTTGTTAGGGGATATGAATGATGTGATGCAGAGTGTCACTTGTCAGCTTTTAAGCGAATCGGGCGAAGTATTTTATGATAAGTCGATGCGGGATATCGTGCTATATGATGCCTCTACGGTACAAAGCCGTATGCACTGGCTTAAAGATGTGGCGTACACCCATATCCACCAAGGTACGCCAGAAGTGCTTGATCAAATTTTGGTATCTGAACAGTTTTTAGCTGATAGTAAATTTAATATCGGTGAAGTATTACAAGTTGATTATTTTAACGATCATCTCAAATTTATTGTAGAACAACGCCCAACTGATCATGGATTGGTACGGGCACAAATTAAACTTTATTCATAATCAGTCGATAGAGAGGAAATATGTCAAGCGCTTATGATGAAAAAATTGAGGATGTTTTGGTGGACTCTGAGCTCGCTCGCCGCCTAGTCCCTAACAAATTCAAGTTCACTAGCCAGCAAGGTCGTTTGCGTCGCCAAAAATTATTAGCCGCTGCCAAAGAATTGAGCGCGACCCGACCTGTCAGTGAGATTAGTTTGGCTGATGTGTGTGAACGAGCGGACATTCCCAGAGCCTCGGCATATCACTTCTTCCCAAACGTTGAAGCGATTTTTTTGGCATTACGTTTTTTAAATGCGATAGAAATCTTTAACAAGCTTGAAAAAGTCGATGCCAAACAATTTAGTCGCTGGCAGGCTTATATCACCACAGTCATTGAGACAGGCGTTGATATTATTCAATCTGATTTAACGGTTGCCCGTTTGATTTATGAGACCAATACCCCAGATTTTGAGGGCAATGCGTTTGGTAGTGAAATTGAAAAAAGCCTGAGCCAAATGGTGTATGATAAGTTGTCTGAGCATTATAAAATGCCGGCTTTAGAAACCATTCATCAGCAATTGTTAGTCGCGTACGGTATTATCAATGGTATTTTTATCTTAGCTTATCGTTCAGAAAAAGAAATCACCGATGCCTATCGTCAAGAAGCGATTACAGCGGTGATAGCTTATCTACGTTGTTATTTACCTGAAAATTTGCCAAAAAACGGCTAGTTTTATAACCTGCTAGGGTTATAACCGATAGGCAATACAAGAGGTAATAAAAAACCCATCAGCGAGATGGGTTTTTTTACTTAAACAGAAAATCTACTATTAGATTTTGTTTTCAGTTTTTTGTGCAGTATGAGTTACCGCGTCACCTGTTTTTGATACGTCTTTACCAAAACCTTTGACTGTATTACAGCCTGTGACAGCAAACATAACAGCGATTGATGCAGCGATTAATTTTTTCATTTTAAATTTCCTCAGATATATCCATTATTTTTTAACAGTTTTTAACTACCAGGTTAAATCATGCGACTTTATTGATTCATAGAAGATTGATTCATAAAATTCAAATAAAGTAAAACATGCTTGGTAGAGCCATGGTAATGCAGGTTAGTCTAACGTCGCTATAGCGTTAATGTAACCAAAACTATCAAGTTGTAAAAAAAACTTAAATTTACGCAATAAGTATAGGTTTTTTGTAAATTAATCTTCGCATTTAGCGCTTTTTTATTTCAATCTGTTTAATTTAATCTAATTAAGGATGTCGACATGATTCATGTGGTATTAGTTGAACCCAAAATGCCAAGCAACACAGGCAATATTATTCGGTTATGCGCCAATACGGGCGCAACGCTACATTTGGTTGAGCCACTAGGGTTTGAACTAGAAGATAAAAAATTACGCCGAGCAGGGCTCGATTATCATGAATGGGCAAATGTCAAAGTACATGCCAATTGGCAGGATGCGCAGGACAGTCTAAGCCAAAGTGGGGTACAAAGAATTGTTGCCTTGACCACCAAGCTTAGCAAACCTTTATATGATGAAGATTTTGCGCAAGTGGCAAATATCGCTTTGGTATTTGGGTCAGAGACAGCCGGATTACCCGAGCCAATTCGCGCGGCAATTGGTCAAGATAACTGGTTGCGTTTGCCTATGTTGCCGACCTCTCGCAGTTTGAATTTATCTAACAGCGTGGCAATTACATTATTTGAAGTTTGGCGTCAGCAGGGGTTTGGCGGTGATAACGGTCACAGTATCGGTTATGACAATCTCGTCCCTTATGACCCAAAATAATCTCAAAATTTATAAGCAATTTGCAGGTTTGGGCAACCCTGCAATGCGGTTGACATGACGCGCGACAAGACCCGTGTTAAACATGGCTTGCAGTTTGGTGTTATCAATCGCCAATGAGGGCAATTGCTTGGATAAAAACTTGATTAAAGGACGGGTCGTCGGTGGATGGCTGTATAAATCATAATATTGACGCACTGCGTCTATGATTTGATAGTGTTCAGGGGTTAACGTGACATCCAGCGTGTTCGCCAATTGTTGCGCGATATCTGGTGTCCAGGTTTGATGAGCTATCAAATGACCGTCTTGGTCAAGTTCGGGAAGTTGGGTCATAGTGTTTATAAGTCAAAAGTGGTATCAAAATAAGGTAGTGTGGTTGGCTTTAGCGCTACTTGAGCACACCAATCAAAGTCTGCTGATAGGTTCGCTTGCCACGCTTTTAATCTATTAAAATCTGCTAGCGCCAGCCAAGCGGGCGGCATATCATACATATCAAGGGATGCCAGCATATGGGCAAGCTTGCCGGTAGGCTCATCAAGTAGTAAGTTTAGCATGCCATCACCGATAGTCAGCTGAATTTGGTGGTCAAACGCCGCCAGCGCAAACGCCATTGATAAGGCTTCATGACAAAGCAAAAACGTGTCAGCGTGAATATTAATGATAATTTTCATAGTTAATCGCTATCGCTAAACCCAACCCAATTAAAACTGATAAACCGTTGTTGCCCTGTGCAGATGCATGGCCAATTCACCCAAACCGACTAATTCAAAGCCATCTGCCAAATTGTCACCTTGTAGCTGATGCCTAGTCGCATTGTCAGCATCTGTCACCCCGCGAGCCAAAGCGGCACTCACACACACTTCAATGGTTAAATCATGACTCATAGCAAAGTGTTGCCAATTTTTTGCCAGATTTTCGATATCATCGGGCAGCCAAATTAATCGGTTGGCCAACATCACCGCATCACTATATAAGAAAATTTTAAAATCGGTACTAGTTAACGGGTTTTGCTCATTGGTTGTTTTACTAGCGTTTGCACATAGCGATTGGGCGCATTCAAGCGCTCGTTTGGTGAGCGGATGGCTAGGGGCATGTGTCATCAGCATCACAATTGGTGTATCCAACGTCGAAGTATTTGGCATAGCGGTATTATTCGATGTAGTTATCAAATCAGTCATTTAACCATCTATAAGGCATTAATAAGGCATTAATCTATAAAGCTGCATTCTGCTCGCTATTTTAGCAAAATCGACCCCTATTTGCGATACTTGTAATAGCGGCGATAGTAGCGATACTTGTAATAGGTGCGATGCAATTGTCATCAAACTGTTATCAAATTGACATGAGGTTGTCAATGGCGGCTTATAAGCTTAACCCATACAAAGGATTGATTTAATTTACCGAAATGGCTTTTGTAGTGAAATAAAGCAGTCGGTTGTAATGGTTGATAACATACTATGAGTGACAACACTGTAAACACTAATGCATACAAGGCTTCGTCTGACACTCAGACGACGTCAGCCAATCAACAGAGCCCCTCAACTCAAGTTGCAGGCACGCCTTTTCATGACAATAGGCCATCACTGCATATCGCTTTGGTGACTGAAACGTGGTTGCCCGATATCAATGGGGTAGCCTCAAGCGTTTATCAAATCATGCGCGAACTCAAATCGATGGGGCATCGCATCACTTTGATTCGCCCCAAACAAAGCGATGAAGTCGAACAACATACCCTAACGACAGGGCTTAACACCGCGGCTGTTACCACTGATTTACAAGTGCCAAGTTTGCCCATTCCCTATTACCCGCATCTGCGCATGGGGCTACCTTGTTACCGATTTTTAACGAAGCAGCTGCGCAAGCTTCGCCCTGATATCGTGCATATCGTGACGGAAGGTCCTTTGGGACTTGCGGCGTTGATTGCTGGCAAACAGCAAAGCATTAAAGTATCTTCAGGTTATCACACCGCGTTCCATGATTTTAGCCGATACTTTGGCTGGAAAGTTGTCTCATTGCCTTTGCTTGCGTATATGAAGCGTTTTCACAACCAGTGCAATGCCACATGTATTCCAAGCCAGACCACCCAACACCAGCTGGCTGAATTTGGTTTCAAGCATTTGTACCAAGTCGGTCGTGGCGTCGATACAGCGCGCTATGCACCGAGCAAACGTAGCCAAGCATTACGGCAAAGTTGGGGCGTGGGCGAGGGTACCACAGTGTTAATGTGTGTGAGCCGTGTTTCCCCTGAAAAAGGTATGGATACCGTCATTAAAAGCTTCAAAGCGCTACAATTACAGCAGCTGCATCGTCATGTCAAATTAGTGATTGTCGGTGATGGACCATACAAAGAAGCGCTCGTTAAACGGCATGCCAATGATACCAGCATTATTTTTGCAGGCTTTAAAACAGGCGAGGCGCTGGCAAGTTATTATGCCAGTGCCGATGCTTTTGTCTTTGCTAGTCAAGTGGAAACTTTCGGTAATGTCGTCACCGAAGCGATGGCATCGGGTTTGCCAATTTTTGCCTATCATGATGCGGCTGCGGCGCTGTTGGTGGATGATAGTTGTGGTAAAACCGTACCGCTTGGGCAAGAACAACGCTTTGTAGAGATGATTAGTGAATTGCCCAAACAACAACAGCTTGATCAGATGCGACTAGCTGCAAGGCACAAGGTAGCCGCATTTTCTTGGCAAAAACCTGCCCAAGAAATGTTGACCATGTTTTATGAAGTGCTATCAATTCAGACCAATACCCTAACAGCTAGCACAGTGACACCAGCCATTTTGCCTTCTCAATCAATAGTTCAACACCCGCTAGCGGATTCAACAATCGCCCCCACACCTCAGCCAGTTCCGCCGACTGTCGGGGCAAAAAAACAACCACGATATAGTCATTCACCCCAAAATAGCCACTCAACCCAAAATAGTCACCTAACCCCAAGACCCGCTGAATCTGCTGCGTTTTTTTCCAAAACGTGATGTTCAACTAGGCAAAAAAAGGATGGCGCCATGAATCAATCCATGAATCAACCCATAAAAAAATCCAAACTGTCACTTGCCAATTCAGAATTCACCTGTACCTCTGTTAGCTCTGTCGAAAACTTACCCAATTTAATGCGCAATTATTATCAGTTTTTGCACAGTAAACCTAAACTATATCATTTGCAAAAGCGCGTGCTGCAATGGGACACCCGCTTATGTTTACGGGTAAATTTGCTGTCACAATTGAAGTTTTTTGCCCAGTTCTTCAAAACCATCAGCCGCTTAGGCGATGGTTGGTTTTGGGCAGTATCGACGGTAGTGATGTTAGTAGCGTTACTATCGCAAGGACTGGTCGCTAGTATCGTTGCTATGAAAGTGTGTGCGGTGTTACTCAGCAGTTTTTGTGGTTACTTGCTGTATAAGTATTTAAAAGTGCATACAGTACGTCCACGCCCTTACCAATTACACCAGACCATTACTTTAGGCGAACGGCCTTTAGATGTATTTAGTTTTCCATCGGGGCATACACTGCAAGCGGTATTGTTTACCACCATGATAGAGCATCAAGTGCCGATGATGTTATGGGTATTGCTACCATTTACGATGCTGGTGGCATTATCGCGCTTGGTATTGGGGTTACATTATCCCACCGATGTGTTGGTGGGGGCGGGCATTGGTGCAACATTTGCGACCATCGGTAGCAAAGTGAGTGATTACTTGGTTGCGTAAAGAATGTCGCCAAATAATGAAATCGCTAACTATTAAGGCAATTGAAAGCCAAACTGCGCACACATCGTTAACCAATCTGTATCCACAGGCGCAGTGATATCAAGACGCTGATTGTCGGTCAGTCTATTAAAAGCCAAGGTATAGGCATGTAACATCAAGCGATGCACGCCGATATGTTGACGGATAGCGCGATTTTGGTGATGATCGCCATAGCTGGTATCGCCAATAATCGGGTGAAAAACATGCTTCATGTGGCGACGTAGTTGGTGTTTTCGTCCGGTAATGGGCGTCAATCTAGCCAAACTAAAGCGTGAAGTGGGATAGCGTGCGCGCGCTTGAAACGGCTGCTCAGTTGTTGCCAAGCATTGCCAATGCGTTTGCGCAGGTTGCAGTAAGGTTAATTCAGCAGGGCTGCTAAGGGCTTCATCAAACATTTCTGTCGAACTAACGTCCCTTTGTTGTAGCGCCTGCAAACTTGGTTTATCGCCAATTTTATCCAAAATTTGTGTGAGTGGGTAATCAATCAGCCCAGATGTCTGCTTGTTAACTGTCAAATATCCGCGCACGATGGCTAAGTAAGATTTTTGCACTTGCCTGTTTTCAAATTGCTCACACAGTTGCCGCGCTGATTCGCTCGATAAAGCAAACAGTAACACCCCCGACGTCGGTCGGTCTAAGCGATGAATCGGATAAACATATTGAGCCAATTGATCGCGTAGGGTCTGCATCACAAACTCGGTTTCATGACGGTCAAGCCAGCTTCGATGAACGAGCATACCCGCAGGCTTATTGACTGCCACACAGTGTTCATCTTGATATAAAATTTCTAACATAGCATTTCCCCCAAAAGCCACAGACATAAAAAAGGTCAGAATCGTATCTGACCTTTTTACCACCTTAACCATTACTCATGTTCGTTGTGCATCGGTGGATGACGCTTAAAGCCACCGGTTTTAAACGCCAAATAGATAAGACCGATTACTGCCCAGCTTAAACCCATTTTGATGGCGATTGGTTCACTTTCTTTCCACATCAGCGCCACACTGATAAAGCCAAGCAGCGGCACAATCAAATACATAAACAAATCATACGCGCTGTGGTAGCGTTTTTCACGGATGATATAGGTCGCAATCACGGATAAGTTAACAAAACTAAACGCCGTCAATGCCCCAAAACTAATCAAATGCGCGATGACATCAAACTCAATAAAACCCGCGGTTAACGCAATCACACCTGCGATATAGATATTGTAGGTTGGGGTCAAGTATTTTGGATGAATATGACCAAAAATACGTTTATTAATGACCCCATCACGCCCCATTACATACATCAAACGAGAGACACCGGCATGCGCAGAAATACCTGACGCCATCACCGTAACAATTGCAAAGCCCAGTACAGCGGCTTGAAACGCAGAACCACCCACTAACATCAAAATATCTGGCTGGGTAGCAGCCACATCTGGGAAATATTTGTCAGGGGTTTGTGGGAAATAAATCTGCATAAAATAAGTGCTAATGATAAACACAATACCTGCAATCAATGCGGTCAAGAAAATTGCTTTTGGGAGAGTTTTTTGCACATCTTTGGTTTCTTCCGCCAATGAGCTTAGTGAGTCAAAGCCTGTGAAAGAGAAACATAAAATCGTTGCACCACTGATAAGTGCCGTCATGTTGGCAATATCACTCCAAAACGGCTTTAAGCTCCATAATTGGTAAGCTGCGGCATTGATGGTGCCATCCGCATTGGTGCCCGCCATCAATTTGCTATACACCAACCACGTAAATACACCGATAATCAATAGCTGAATAAACACAATCCAACTATTAAAATAAGCCACGACTTTGGAGCCATGCACATTAATCCAGGTCATAAATCCCGTCAGAATAAATACCCAAATCCATTTGTTGACATCCGGGAACAGCGCTTCAAGATAAATTACCGCTAGGATAATATTCACCAAAGGTGACAATAAATAATCCAACCAAGAAGACCAACCCACCATAAACCCGACATTGGGATGAATCGATTTTTGGGCATAGGTATATGCCGAACCCGCCGAAGGATAACGACGAATCATGCTACCGTAACTTAGCGAGGTAAGCAAAATAGCGATCAATGCAATAATATAAGATGTTGGAACGTGCTGATAACTGGCTTCAGAAACCAAGCCGAAGGTATCAAATACGGTCATGGGCTGAATATACGCCAAACCAATAATGATAATGTGCCAGAGTGCCAATTGGCGTTGCAATTTAGCGGGCGAATTAGTCGCAGTGGTGGTATTGTTCAAAGTTACCTTTCTCCTATACCCAGTGGTGTTAAAAACAGTCAGCTGTCAAAAGACAAATGGGCGCTGTTTTTAGCCAGTTGAGAGTAGATTAATGCAGCGCATTTAATCCATGAAAAAAAAGAGCCTATTATAAACAAAAACTAAGAATAAACTATTAACAATTAAAAAATCTCGTTAAAAAAATCATGCATCGTTTGTTTTATGCATGATTTTGTAAAATTTAATCTATAGTCAGAATAGCAGTACAATGGTTATTGGTCGCGATTGGCTTTTTCACGTTTTTTGAGCAACACCAACACTGCACCATTGCCACCTTGTGCCGCAGGCGCTGAGCAAAAAGCAAGCACTTCAGGAATCTGACGCAACCAGCCATTGACGCAAGTTTTTAAGATACTATCAATGCCTTTGCCATGAATGATTTTCACACAATTTTCATTGTTTTTTTGAGCCTGCAAAATCAATTGACTCATGGCTTCACGCGACTCTTCAATGGTGGCACCATGTAAATCTACGGCATCATACCAGCGAATCTTGCCTTGTTTGAGGTCATTAAACACTTTGTTTTGTAGCGTTGCGGTTTTATAACTTAAATAAGCATCGCCAGAGACTGGATTAAGCAGCGCTTGCATATCAGACAATACATGCCCGCTATCATCGTCACCACCGACTGCCGCCGCGCGTTTGGCTAGCGTCGTTGCATCAAGCTTATTGCCAGCGTTGTTTTTATCCGCCAAGTTTTTATCTTTGATTGGCTGCACGCCTGACATGGCTTGCATAAATAGCAATTTATCATCATCCAGATGTTCACTATTATATTTTTTAACTTGTTTGGCGACTTGTTGCTTGCTCAATAAGCCCACGGTTTCAGTCGGTTTGCCATTTTCATCGGTCTCTTTGGTTTGGCTGCGACCTTTACCCAGTTCGGTTTTAAGCTGCTTTAACTGGTCTTGCATTTCTTTAGAAAATAAATTTGCCATACAATAACTCTATAAATCGGTATAAAAAATAGGGCGTTTATCGATGAAACGCCCTAACATCAATTATTTAACTTGGCTATTTTACGCATTTTGTTGCGATTGTGCCAATAACTTTGCTAAAGCACTACCTGCATCACCCGTTTTCATAAACTGCTCGCCAATCAAAAACGCATGGATGTCATGGCCCAGCATCAATGTTACATCCTCTGCCGAACGAATCCCGCTTTCTGTCACCAATAAGCTATCTTGTGGAAACAGTGTTTTTAGCCGTAGGGTAGTGTCCAAACTCACATCAAAGTTATGTAGATTGCGATTGTTTACCCCATACACGTTTTGGCGATGGGCGGGCAAGCGTAACGCGCGCTCCACTTCTACCTCATCATGGCACTCAATGAGGACACTCATGCCAAGTTTTAACGCCAATTCGTGCAGTTCAGCGACTTGGGCATCTGATAAACACGCCATAATCAGCAAAATACAATCTGCCCCAAGCGCACGTGATTGCAAAATGTGATACGGCTCAATCATGAAATCTTTGCGTAGCACAGGTAGGCTTACCGCTTGGCGCACTTGCAATAAATACGCATCCGAGCCTTGGAAATAATCCGTATCCGTCAATACCGATAGACAAGCGGCACCCGCTTTCTCATAGCCGACTGCGGTGGCGACAGCATCGAAATTAGGGGCAATGATGCCTTTGGATGGCGAGGCTTTTTTGACTTCTGCAATGACACGGATACCCGCTTTGCGCAAACTGCCGGCAAAATCACGGATGTCATCACTGTTCGTTGCGGCAATTTGCTCAAGGTCGTGCCAAGATTGTTGTTGTTTGGCTCTGACTAGTTCTTGACGTTTGGTGGCGACAATTTTTTGTAATACCGAGGGGACTGCTTGATGAGGCATGGTTTTTCCAAAAATTTAATGAGAGGTGAATTGCTGAGTAAAGCTTGCTAATGCTGCCATTTTTTGCAAGGCTTTGCCACTGCTGATGATGTCTTGTGCTATGGCTACGCCTTGTTTTATGGTATCTGCTTTACCTGCCACATAGATGGTCGCACCGGCGTTCAAGGCAATCATATCTGCTGCCTTTTTGGCGATGGGGGTTTTATTAGGATTGTTAGCGAGTGCTTCGCGGATGAGCGCTAGGCTTTGTGCTGGACTGTCAATGATTAAGCCTTTAAGCGTTTGCGATTCGATACCCACATCTTCAGGTTCGATATCATACACGCTGACTTTGCCGTCTTTAAGTTCAGCCACGTGGGTATAAGTCGCTAGTGAGATTTCATCAAGATTATCCACTGAGCCGACGACTAGCACATGCTCGGCGCCAAGGTTTTTGAACACATTGGCAAGCGGTTCGCACAGCGAAGGATTAAATACCCCAATCATGGCATTTTTGACGCCCGCAGGGTTGGTCAAAGGTCCCAAAATATTAAACACCGTGCGCGTTTTTAGGGTGCGGCGAATGGGCATGGCGTGTTTCATTGCCACATGGTGATTGGGCGCAAACAAAAAACCGATACCATGGGTTTTAATCGACTGGGTAATCTGCTCGGTATTTAGTGCCAAATTAATACCCGCTTGCTGCAGCAAATCGGAACTGCCCGATTTGCCCGAAACGCCGCCATTACCATGCTTGGCGACATGGCAGCCGGCAACCGCTGCGACCATGGTAGCGGCGGTAGATACATTAAACAAATTTGCGCCATCACCCCCTGTACCCACAATATCGACGACATAGGGCACATCCGATAAATCCACTTTAATCGCCAGCTCCCGCATCACTTGGGCGGCGGCGGTGATTTCTTCGATGCTTTCGCCTTTCATACGCAGCGCGGTGAGCAGCGCGCCCATCATGGCATCGGGGCATTGACCTTGCATAATGGCTAGCATAACGCCGCGCATTTCTGCATAGGTTAGGTCAATGGTATTGATGGCGCGATCAAGTGCCGTGGTAAGCAGTAGTTGGGTTTGCTCTGGCGTTAATGGTTGGTTGTTTTCAATAGCCGTGGTAATGTCACCAAGATAAGGCGTTACAGTATGGGTCATGTCAGTCTCGTATGAGTTTTATGGCTTACACTTGATATATCATTGTACTAGTATACTATAACAAAGCCAGGTTTTAAAGCCAAGTTTTAAAGCCAAACTTTAACCCGCAAAACTCAATTATTCCAGTCTAAGGCTTAGCGTTTTGATAGTTTTCATAGTTAGCTAAAAAATTTTTCAAAATTGCATACCCATGCTCACTTAAAATAGATTCTGGATGAAACTGCACCCCTTCAATCGGCAATGTTTGATGCCTAATACCCATCACAGTGGGGGATGGCAGAGAATTATGTGGGTGAATATCATCACACCATGCGGTAACCTCTAGACAAGCAGGCAAACTGTCTGTGGCAATCGCTAAAGAATGATAGCGAGTGGCTTTAAAAGGTGAGGGAAGTCCGGCAAAAATCCCTTGATGGTGATGAAAAACTTGCGACACCCGCCCATGCATAATCGTTGGGCAACGCATGATATGGGCGCCAAATGCTTGTCCAATCGCTTGATGACCCAAGCAAACGCCTAATATAGGAATAATGCCGGCACAGTCTTTGATGAAACTCAACGTATTGCCCGCATCGCTTGGCGTGCAAGGTCCGGGACCAATGACCAAATAATCGGGATTTAAACGAATAATGTCTTCACTGCTGCAAGCATCATTGCACCAGACTTCAACGGGTTGTCCCAATTGCTCAAAATACTGCACCAAATTGTAGGTAAAACTGTCGTAGTTATCAATAAAAAGTAGCAATCCGGAAACCCTATCATGTAATTATTGGACGATGGTTAGCCAATGAAAAAACTTCACCGTTATTTTAGCTAATTATTTTATCACAACCAATCTGCAAGTGACTGACAGCAAGTGACTGAAACCGAATAAATGAAGCCAAGTCGCAGGAAGCAATGTTAATGATTTTCACTAAAATAGTTAAGCATATATTTTATGCACCATTAAAGTGAATATTAATGAAATTCTAATTAAAATGGTGCAATTCTTGCAGTCGCATGGCGATTTGAAGGCTACCTAGGCAGATAGTCATATCAGCCAACTTCATCAGTAAATCAACCTACAAATAACTCATTGAATTTGATATAAAAATTTAATCTTTGCCATGATAATGCAAAAGTTGGCACATAACTTGAAAGTTTAATCTCAACAAGCACTACTTTGTTTATCTCTTGTCACAGCACCGAAAAGAGTATAAAGTGGCGTAACGTTTTTTTAATCATTTTTTGCGTAAAAGGAAACGAGCAATGTCGAATAAATTTTTAGATTTAATCAAATCAAGCGAAGCAAAGTGGGTAGATTTTCGTTTTACCGATACTAAAGGTAAAGAGCAACATGTAAGCTATCCAGCTGACAGCATGGACGAAGACATTTTTGAAGAAGGTAAAATGTTCGATGGTTCATCAATCGCTGGTTGGAAAGGCATTGAGGCTTCAGATATGATTTTGATGCCAGATGCTGATACCGCCTTTGTCGATCCTTTCTTTCGTGAAACGACAGTTGTTGTGACCTGTGACGTTATCGAGCCATCAACCATGCAAGGTTATGACCGTGACCCACGTTCAATCGCGCGACGTGCTGAAGAATACCTAAAATCAACGGGTATCGGCGATACTGCATTCTTTGGTCCAGAGCCAGAATTTTTCGTATTTGATGATGTAAAATGGTCAATCGACATGTCCGGCGCCCGTCACACCATCTCAGCTGATGAAGCCGCTTGGTCAACCGATAAAGACATAGAAGGCGGTAACTATGCGCACCGTCCACGCGTCAAAGGCGGTTACTTCCCAGTACCACCTGTTGATAGCTCACAAGATATGCGCGCTGATATGTGTGCCGCGGTAGAAGCGATTATGGGTGAAGGCCGTGTTGAAGTCCATCACCATGAAGTTGCCTCTTGCCAGCTAGAAATCGGTGTATCATTTAATACCCTAGTTCGTAAAGCGGACGAAGTACAACAGTTCAAATATGCGGTACATAACGTTGCCCACGAATATGGTAAGACTGCGACTTTTATGCCAAAACCGATGGTTGGCGATAATGGTTCAGGTATGCACGTTCACTTGTCAATCCAAAAAGATGGCAAAAACACCTTTGCCGGTGATGAATACGCAGGGCTGTCAGAAACGGCGCTTTTTGCAATCGGTGGTATCATCAAACATGCTCGTGCATTAAATGCCATCACTAACCCATCAACCAACAGCTACAAACGCCTAGTACCGCATTACGAAGCGCCTATTAAACTGGCGTATTCAGCGCGTAACCGCTCAGCGTCAATTCGTATTCCATATGTGGCAAGCCCGAAAGGCAAGCGTATCGAAGCACGTTTCCCTGACCCAGCAGCCAACCCTTATCTTTGCTTTGCCGCATTGTTGATGGCAGCGCTTGATGGTATCCAAAACAAAATCCATCCAGGTGAAGCGGCGGACAAAAACTTATACGACCTGCCACCAGAAGAAGAAGCATTGATCCCAACGGTAGCAGAAAACTTGGAAGTTGCGCTTAAAGCGTTAGAAGACGACCATGAGTTCTTAACCAAAGGTGGCGTATTTACCAAAGAAATGCTTGACGCTTACATTGCCTTGAAAAAAGAAGAAGTAGAGCGTTACAACGTATCAGTTCATCCAATCGAATTTGATATGTACTACAGCTGCTAATAAGTTCGCTTTTCAAAAAACCCAACTTCACATTAAGTTGGGTTTTTTTATAGGAAATTTTTAGGCTAATAGGCAAAATTATTTAGGGATTGATTATCAAGCTTGCTAAAATATGCACAATAATGGGTTTTGAGGGGAAGGCGTATATGATTTTGAAAAAATATAGTACAGATAATAAATATAGTACCGATAATAATAGTAGATTACGCTATAGTTATAACCTTGCACTCACGGCTTTAATGTTATTGCTATCACAGTTAGGTCATGCTGAAGTGTATAAGACGACCACCTCAGAGGGGCAAGTGGTATATACCGATAATATCAATACCGCTTATCAATACAATAAAAACAGCAAAAATATCAGCGTATTAGATAAATTACCCACCCAATCACAAGTATCATCGACAACGACTCAACCCGCAACGACATACATTAGCTTGAACAATGAAGTTGATAATGCAGTTAGTACGGCTGCTGACAATCGCTTAACTGGTCGCTTATCGACCCAATCCATCTCAGCAAGCCAGCAGGGCGATTATGTCATAAAAATTGTATCGCCTGAAGCCGGACAAACGCTGCGACGGGGTAGTCAATCAATTGAGATTAATGTTGCCTTGACACCGAGTTTAAAAACAGGCGATAGAATCGTCTATCAACTCAATAACCAAACTTTAGCGACCATAAAAGACACCAGCTATACTATCGCAACTACCACGCTCGATCCTAACCCTTATACCATTACCGTAAGCGTTGAAAACGTCTTAGGGGAAGTCATCGCGCAAGACACTCGCGCTATCACTCTCATCAGTAATAATGTATTGTATCAAAAAAAACGTAAAGCGATTGCACAAGCACAAAAGAAGAAAGCCAATCAACCTTGGTATAAAAAAATACTTTAATACTTTAAGCTATCGTTAAATTTATTTATACCATAAGGCACTACCATAACCGATGCAGTTTTATCGAATCGAAGACCATAGCTGGGTGGCTATTGATATTCACCATAATTTGGGTGAACAGGCTACGCTATCAAGCAATAAAATAAGGTTAAACCATAAAGCAGGGTCAATCAATAAAGCAGCGTCAACCCATAAAACAGGGTCAATGTATTGTCGTCAATTGCTAAAAAAGCTACAGCAAGCGCTCAATGTGACAGGCGAGTTAATGGATGCAAACTTTCCTTATCATTTTATAACCGCTGATGGTTACACTTGGTATGTCAGTTTTAGCCATAGCCGCCAACATGCCGCAGTGTTGATTTCGCCCTATACCAATATCGGTATTGATGTCGAAGACAGCGCAATTAGTCATCAGGTTGCTTCGCGCTTTTTTTCACCCCATGAATATCAATGGTTGAATCAAAAGCCTGCAGCCCATCAAGCAATGTTACGAAACCTACTATGGCGACTTAAAGAATGTGCTATCAAAACCCATCAACATGCTGATAAGCAATTAATAAAAGAATTAAAGCATGATGTGCTAGATGAATGGGGCGAGGAGGTTATCAATCAACTTATTGGCGCCCATGAGATAAATGCTAAAGATAAGGCTAAAGATAAGCCCATACAATGTGTGCAAACCGACGCTAAAATAATTGGCAACTTTAATAGCCAACCCTGCAGTTTTATTATCGTACACCCTGAAATAAGGCTAAAAAATCGCTGTTTAAAAAAATAACCAATTCTTACGAAATTACTTTTTTTTGTAAAAAACCCATGCTATGATTGCTATAAGAACAATTTACTATGTAAGCGACATTGTAGAGAAATGTTTTAACAAACTATTACAAAAGCTTAACTAGTACATTATTTAGCAGGTGTAGGTAGCGAGTAGCTAAACTTACCTAGGCTTAACTAGCCTTGGTTAAAAAACTACTTTAAAAACCTACTATTAATAGTGTTAAAGGAAGTTATAATATGTCAGTTCGTGAACAAGGCATTGTAAAATGGTTTAATGATTCAAAAGGTTTTGGATTTATTCAGCGTAACAGCGGTGAAGATATTTTCGTTCATTTCCGCGCGATTCAAGGTGACGGCTACCGTTCACTTCAAGATGGTCAAAAAGTTGAATTCATCGTGGTTGAAGGTCAAAAAGGTCTTCAAGCTGAAGAAGTTACCAAAGTCGAATAAGTTAAGCCAAAAAGGGGTTGAAGTGTTATTTTTGACCTTTTTCCAAACCAAGTTGATGTCATTAACTTGGTTTTTGTTGTTTCTCATAGCCAATGATTGATTGGTCAAAATAGGTTAAATCTCTGTGTTTCAAACTTTTTCACAATTACCCCTTCATCCAGCGCTCAAGCAAGCGATTGACCAACTAGGCTATCAAACGCTAACCCCTATCCAAGCGCAGATATTGCCCAATACACTCGCTGGGCAAGACGCCATTGGTCAGGCACAAACAGGTACAGGTAAAACAGCAACGTTTTTACTCACCATCATCAATGAATTGCTAAATAATCCTATAAACCCTGAGGTTGATGGCGATCGTTTTTTGGGTGAAACCCGTGCGCTGGTGCTCGCGCCGACTCGAGAACTGGCTCAACAAATTTATCAAGATTGCCTTGAGCTCACCAAATTTACCGAACTTCATACCGTTTGTTTGCTCGGTGGTACAGACTATGAGACGCAGTCAAAGCAGCTGCATCAAAAGTTTGTCGATATCATCATCGCCACCCCAGGTCGTTTGATTGATTTTTGCTTTCAGCACCATGTGTATCTCGATCGTCTTGAAATTTTGGTATTAGATGAAGCAGATAGAATGCTGGATATGGGGTTTATACCTGATATCAAACGCTTGATTCGTATGATGCCCGCCAATACGCATCGGCAAACCCTGCTTTTTTCCGCTACCTTTAACCAAGATGTGATGAATTTAGCTTATCGCTGGTTATATCAGCCGATTTTTGTAGAAATTGCGCCCGAACAAAAAACCAGTCAAAACATCGAGCAGCTATTTTTTACTTTGATGGAATCGGATAAACTGGCGGCGTTACAGCAAATTATTGAAAAAATTTCTCCCAAAAAAATCATTGTCTTTGCCAATCGTAAAGACCAAGTCAAACGCCTGTATGACAAACTTAATCGTCAATATAAAGTAGTGATATTGTCAGGGGATGTCATCCAAGCCAAACGCGAGAAATATTTGGCACAATTTCGTCAAGGCGATGCCAATATTTTAGTGGCTACGGATGTCGCAGGGCGAGGTATTCATGTGGATGATGTGGCTTGTGTGGTCAATTACACCTTGCCAGACAGTCCTGATGATTACGTTCATCGTATCGGTCGCACCGGTAGGGCAGGCAATAAAGGCATGAGTATAAGCTTTATCAGTGAAAACGACGGGTTTAACTTGCCGGCTATCGAGCAATATTTGGATGAAACTATCAAAATGCAGCAATGGTCGAATGATACCCGTTTTCTTGAGGATTAACTTTTTTAATTGATAAAACATTAAGGGCGCTATCAATTAATAGCGCCCTTTTTTACAGCAAAAATACATTAATAAAAATAACGCTATAATCTAACGATATCGACTTTAGCAAGACCATTTGAAGGATTAGCAATTCTGCTAAAAGCACCTTTTGACAAATCTAGCGTACGCCCGTATTTGCCAAACCCACCTGTGTCGGTCACGCGTACTACCACACTTTTACCATTGGCTTTGTTAGTGACTTTAAGTAGGCTACCTAATTTGTGCACGTTGCTGGCTGCAGTCAGTGCATGTTGATTGAATTTCTCGCCAGACGCCGTGGTACGACCATGATGCTTGCCACCATACCATGAAACAACAGCAGCATTGGCTTGCTGGGTGACTAAAGTAGTGACAAACAAACTGGCAATGATATATTTCATCGGATGTTCCTTTTATCAATTAAAGCAGTCAATAATCTGACTACTTAAAGGTATCAAGGGGCATTTCCCGTGATTTACATATTAAAAACAAAGTAATATTGTTTAATATCACTTAAGCGGTGTGTATTCTAATTACAAAGTTATGTTATTTCAAACATTTTATTGTAAACAAAATCTTCAATATTGGAAGTATTTTGCTAAACATATAAATTGTGTAACCATATCGGCTAGTTTTTCTAACCTGTTGATTTTATGTAAAAATGCTATCTTCATTAGCTTATTAGACATAAAAAATGCAAAAAAAAGAGAATGCAGTAATCTGCATTCTCTTTTTTAATATATGGTGGAGATGGCGTTCTCTTAACAATTATTGCAAAGCATTGATATTGATAAAGTTCCGCTATTCTGTCTGTAATAGATATACAAATAGATATACAAAAAAAGTCTTGCTAGGATTTCTGTAAATTATTGTACTAATCGTAGGATAGATTCAATAAAATTAAAATAGAATGATTGTTTGAGTAATATTTTGCTGTTTTAACCAAAGAAAGTAAAGGTATTTTACACCTTCCGTTACTTTCAGGTATGTACATTAGGTTTTAGCAGTATTTAACTCATACTGATCAAACAGTTTATATATCTTGGTGATGTTCATTAACTTGTGACTTGTAGTGCGTTTTTGGCGATGGTTTAATATGACTGCCAATGACAGCTATTAACTTTCCTCTTTTTTCAGAATGGGAAAGTGAGGGGAAAGTTCGAAAGACTTGCTATAGGCGGTTTTACGTTTTAGCTTTCCCACTTTCCCAATTTTCCCCTATTTTAAGGAAAAAACACAAAAAAAGGATTCTATATATGCATACATCTATTATTAAGTTATATTAATATATACTTAATAATATATTTGTTAATCATTATCTATATAAATAATTTTTCATTTTTTTACTAGGGCGTGTCCTCAATTTAACTTAGCATGAATAATAGAGCAAGCCAAGTAAAGCATCGATTTAAAATTACGAGCTAATTTCTCATAGCGAGTAGCAATACTACGAAACTGCTTTAATCGTGCAAATGCATTCTCGACTAAGTGGCATAATTTATAAAGGTAGCTATCAAAATCAGGGTTAGGTTGCTTGGCATTTTTACGCTTTGGTATAATAGCTTTCATACCGTGTTCTATAGCTTTATCTCTGATTTCTTGCGAGTCATACCCTTTGTCAGCGATAAAATACTGGGCTTCTTGTATGACTTCTATCAAGTCGTTTGCAACTTGACTGTCATGCACGTTACCCCCAGTGACTTTAAAATCGAGCGGATTTCCATGCGAGTCCACACATAGGTGTATTTTTGTCGTGTTTCCGCCACGGCTTTGTCCAATTGCTCTATCGAAACCACGCCGAGCTCCACTTGCATGTTGATGACACCGTACATAACTTCCGTCGATGAATACCCATTCTTTGTCAATTTCTTTTCGTAGATCAAAAAAAAATTCTGCCACAAGCCTTTTTTAGACCATCGGTTAAAGCGGTTATAGGCGGTTTTCCATGACCCTAGCTCAATAGGTATGTCTCGCCATGGTGCACCTGTTCTTAGCTTCCATAGTATGGCTTCCATAACAGTACGGTCGTTCTTCCATTGATGACAGCCGTGCGCTTTCATGGTTGTTTGTAATTGTTCCCATATGTTGTCAGTTATTGCGGTTCTCGCCATTGTTTGTGTTTGCCTATATTTTGTTGGAATATAGGGTTAAAATAGGGCTCTTTTGGGCTTATTCAAATTAGGGACACGCCCTAGATTATAGATATTTATATTTGTGAAGTGGGAAAATGGGAAAATGGGAAAGTTATCAAGTAAGTAATTGATATGATAATAAATATTTTCTTCCTTTAACTTTCCTCATGGGCAAATATCGGAAAATAAAAAAACGGGCTATATTTGCCCATTTTGTTTTGTTGTATGTCCTTTATTTGGTGAGTAATGCGGGATTAATCTTAATTATTCGTTTACTTTTGCCATTACCATTGCTGGCTAATTCAGTAATCTGTATTCGTTTTTCGTCTGCTAAAACGGTAGTTAGCAATGCAAAATAATCTTTATTTCTAAATGCTTTCGGATTTACACGGGCTTGTACGTTAGCATAACTTAGCGTGTCGGTGTTCAATGCCTTAGCCTTGTTAATTATCCAGTCTAATAACTTCTCGCTATCATCATCTCCAATCTGCGGAGCTTGGCTGTATCTGATACGCTCATTAATAGAATATTCGGTTAATAACTTGGCGTTCTCTATATCCTGTTTGGTTATTTCGGTTCGCCCATCAAAAAAAACCATTAATGTAGCTATTCGGCTAGCGTTTTCGGCTAATCGCTTGGCTATACCTTTGAACTTTTCATATTTTCCTCCCTCGCAATAGTTATCTATGCTTTCGTTCCAGTAGTCTATCAATGCCTGTTTGCCCTCGGGTGTAATTGGCATAGGGTGGCGTGTTTGTTCACCTTGTTCGTTTGCATTAACTAGAATATGGGGTAAACCGTTGCCCCTTAATAGATGCTTACATCTATTCCAAAACGTCCGCAATACTTCATGTTCACTTAGGTCGATTTCATTGCCTGTTAGTTTTCTTTGTTGCGGGTCGACATCAGGAAAACAATATAGAAACCTAACTAAAAAACCTTGTTGGTTTAATAACTCATTATTTAAAACGGGTTCTAACATAATCGGTTGCCCGCCTAAATCAAGCGTTATTCTAATATCATTGACATAACTATTTTGCTCTCTATGGTCTGCCTTCCCACCTTGTGATAAAATCCTATCAAATTCGCCATCACTCCATATATCTGCAAATTCTGATATGGTTTTATTAGCGTTATTTTCGTTCATGCTGAAACCACCAAAAAAAACACCCGCTTCGCTACTGGAGTAAAATAGGTTTTTAACGCCTTGTATCATCATTCTATCTTTTATCCCTTCAAGTGTTCCGCTTTTAATTTTTGCTCTAACGTGTTTTGGCGGTTTGGGGTGAGTATCTTTGTATAGTTTAATTTTCCCTTGGTCGGGTTGTCGTTTAGCTATTTCATCATGCCATGTCCGTATTTTTTCGTTGGCTTTTTGCTCTAACTCTTTCTCGTATTCATCTATACCCTTGCCCGCCCATTTTATACACTGACTTTTGCCATCGCCACTCTCTGCTCGTGTTAATGTAAAAATGCAAGAAGGAATATATCCGTTTGTCATAGGTGCATTAACAAAACCTTGCCCTACATGGGACAAAACCGCTAGTACGCTTTGGGCGGGCATTTCTACGGGTAATTTCGTATTGCTCTCTATGGTTAAAATAGCTTGCCTTGCCAATTTGCAATTATCCCATGCTTGGATGGGGTAAGGTGGGCGGAGTATTTTGTGTTTACTGTATAGCGGTTTTAGCTCGCCCCATTCGATAGGCTGTAAATCATTGCCTTGCGATTGGGTGAAGTTTGGGTTTTCATGGGCTAATTTTTTAAGCGTTCTTATCGATAAATTACTCATAAACTACTCTATTCGCTAAATTAATTTGTTTCGAATTGGGCTTTATGCCACTTTTTTAAGGCTTGATAGTCAAAATAGACTGCACACTGGCGGCTAGTGCCAGTTTTATATGGTTTTGGGAATGTAGGGTCAGTTTGGATAAGTTGGCGGATAGCTTCGCGACTGATTGATAGCAGCTCACACGCTTGTTTTTGCGTAATGCGGATTGGTTCAAGTTTCATGATTAGATTTCCTTTAGAAATTTATTGTTAAGTATGCATATGTTGCACGCATTCATTCTATGTAATAATAAATAGGTAACCCCAATAAGTGATCCAAAAAAAATAGGTGACCTATTTAGGTTACCCATTACTTAAGCAAATGAAATTATTTGATTTTTTTATCAAAAAAACGAAATTAGATCATTTGTCACTTACAGCAAGTAATGAACTCTAAGTACCAAATTTGAGAGATAAAATGTCTAAAACAAAAACAATATTAGCGGCGAGAAAAGGAACAATAAGTGATGAACCATTAAAGTTTGAATACAGTTCACTTATTGATGTATTTGAATTATTTAATCTGGTTGGTGGTAGTACAGAAAGAGATACAGCAGACTTATTGTTAAATTCTCCTGATTTTTTAAGGCTTAATTGTTATTTTATTAAAAGTGAATCTGAGACACGTCAGCAACTTGAAATTATCCCAGAAAGCAAGGAGGTTTTAGATGAGTTTTTGAATTTTATGTTTGAAAATGCAAAAGATATTAATAATTATTTTAATGGGATTCATAATGAATCAAAAACTTTTGAAAAGATCAAAATTGAATTAGATGATTATGCTATGACCTTCTCAAGGATTTTCATGAAAATTGAAGATGTTTTGTCAATACCTACAGCAAGTATTCTTGGAATTAATGAAACTCTATTTATAGTCCAAATGAATACTTTATTATGGGCGAATAAAAAAATGATGATAGTTAAAGCGGAGAAGGAAGCTCATGTTGATATGGCTAATAGAATCATCGAAAACATGCATAAGAAAATTGAATCTCTAGAGCAAGAGATTAATAAAACGAATAATAGCGGAGCTAATCTTACGCTCAAGACTCAATTGGATAAAGCACAATCCAGAATAATTGAGCTTGAGAATGAACTCAAATTGCATAAATTAGTATTCAATAAAGAGGATGAATATTCTTATCCGCCTGAACTTGACTTAGCAAATCAAATTTGGAAAAAAATTTATATTGAAAAAGACTATCCTGATAAATTTATAAGTCATAATAGTCGCTTTGAACATATAATAAAAAAATTAGGTTTAGATTTGAAAAACCCGACTCAGGCTAAACGTATAAAAACTATTACAACACCAAAAGAAAATAAAGAAGCAAAAAAGAATTTAAAAAGTTAATCTCTAGAAATTAGCTTTTAAGATAATTTCAAAAAATTTAATATTAAAAATTATTAAATATAATTTTTAACAAAGAAGAGAAATTAATGCAAAAAAAATCTGTATATATTGGCAATCTACTCGGTGGCTCGTTGATGGTGAGAGAGAGCCGAATTATCTCTAAATTATTATTAGATAAGGCGAGTGAAGAAGTTTGGGAGCAAACCCTTATTCGTGATAATGCTTTTCAAAAAAACACGATATCAACCATCAAGCGTAATATCTCAACATTAAAAAAACGTTATTCAGACTTATCGCCAGACTTTCTACAGTTATTAGTAGAAGGTGATGAAGAGCTGGCGAGACAAGTTGCTTTTTATGGTATTTTACAAAGCAATTTAATCTTCGTTGAGTTCATTGAGCGAATATTGATGGATGCTTATTTGCTCAAATATAGGCAGTTATCTCGGTCAGTTTGGCGAGATTTTGTAGCAGAACAAGGCACTAAAGACGCACTATTCGATGAGCTAAAAGATTCAAGTAAAGATAAAATCCGTGAGGTTTTATATCGAATTTTGGCTGAAATGGGCTTTATAAAAGATAGCAAAACGCTCACATTGCAAAAAGTTCTTATTCGTCCAGAGCTGATTCAGTTGCTTGAAAAACATGAACAATATCGTTTATTAAAATGCATGCAAGTTTCGCTTGTTGCTTAATGATATATCTCAAAATGTGACGCTAACTTTATTCCCAAATTTAAAATTTAACAATCACTGGATTTGCCATGCCACAAGATATTTATCAACGCCTTAATTTAATTCTAGAAAACATCACAACCAATGAGTTTTTAAGTAATCAAGGGCTAGGCAATGAGATTGGCTTTTGGATTTTTGACTATAAACCTTCAGAAGAACTAATTGTTAGAGAGTACCTTGATTCTCTTGAAACGACACTCTCAAAAAAACACCCTAATTTGAGCTTATTGAATATAAACCTATTTGATAGCGTGATTGCCTATTTGCAAGAAAAAAAACTACTGGATAAATCCATTCAAATGCAAGCGACGAAGGGTGATGATGCCTTATTTAAAGCTTTAAAAGCTATATTACATATGGATAAGTTTGTCCCTTATTTATTAAAACAATACGATGTGAATCGTAGCGATATTATCTTGATGAGTGGTATCGGTTCTGCATTTCCTTTGCTAAGAGCCCATAATTTACTTAATAGTTTACATGCTGCATTAGGGCATAAACCCCTAATTATGTTTTATCCTGGCAAATACGACGGTCAAACATTACAATTATTTGATAAGCTAAGTAGTAACAACTATTATCGAGCCTTTAAATTAATTCCTTGATATTATTTTTCGTCCTTTTCGTATCCGAAACCTTCATATAATCTGATAATTCCAAATAGGTAATACCATGAGTAATGTGCGTTCATTGTTTTATAAGCCATTAGACCGAGCTATCAATGGTGTAGTAAAGGCTGACCAACGAGATACAGCCACTATTTTTCAAGAACTTGATGAATACGTCATTACTCGTGAATTAGAAAATCATTTTAAAAAGTTCTTTGACGCTTACAACTCAAATGCGAATGATTCTAATATTGCGAATATGATTGGGGTTTGGATTTCAGGATTCTTTGGATCAGGTAAATCACATTTTTTAAAAATTCTATCTTATCTGTTAGCCAATCAAGTTGCCACTGATGCCAACGGCGTGACCAAGCAAGCCGTTGAATTTTTTGATGAGCATAAAGTCAAAGATGAAAATTTACGCAACAATATCCAACAGGCAGTACGTCATAGTACCGATGTTATTTTGTTCAATATCGATAGTAAAGCCGATGCCAATGCCACCGAAGGCAATGCGATTTTAAATGTATTTCTACAAGTGTTTAATGAAAAGCTTGGCTATTGCGGTATGTACCCGCACATTGCGGATATGGAAAGGCATTTGGATAGCAAAGGATTATTGGCTAAGTTTCAAGAAACTATAGAGACGAATACTGGGCTACCATGGCATGAAGTCAGAGATAGCTATCACTTTTATCAAGATGACATGGTTACTGCTTTATCCACCGTATTAGGCATCACTGAAGAATCGGCGAATAAATGGTACGAAGAGAGTGAAAGGAACTTTAAGTTATCACCTGATTTGTTTAGTAAATGGGTCAAAGCTTATTTAGACACGAAACCAAAAGACCATCGAGTATTGTTTTTGGTCGATGAAATTGGGCAATTCATTGGCAATAATTCACAGTTGATGCTAACCCTTCAAACGATTACTGAGAACTTGGGAACGGTTTGCCAAGGGCGAGCGTGGGTAGTGGTGACATCTCAGGCTGAGATGGATTCGATATTGGGCGAGATGACCAATAGTCGCAATAATGATTTCTCGAAAATTACAGGGCGTTTCAAAACTCGAATTCCGCTCTCAAGCTCTAATACTGACGAAGTAATTCAACAGCGGTTACTTAGAAAAACGGATACCGCTCGCACTGAGCTACTTCAAGTGTTCGAGAAACAAGGCGATATTCTTAAAAACCAACTCACCTTTGATAATGAGGGTCCGACATTAAAAGCGTTTGATAGTGCCAAAAGTTTTGTGATTAATTACCCGTTTGCTCCGTATCAGTTTCAAGTTGTACAAAAGGTATTTGAAGAAATTCGTAAAATTGGAGCAACAGGGGCTCACTTATCAAAAGGTGAGCGTTCTATGCTAGATGCGTTTCAGTTGGCGAGCAAATCCATTGCTGACCAAGAAATCGGTGCTTTAGTGCCATTATACCGATTTTACGAGGCGGTTGAAGGATTTTTAGAGCCTACGGTCAAACGCACGATTGACAATGCGGGTGATAACACATCAGCATTTGATGTTCAAATTTTGCGTACCTTATTTATGATTCGCTATATTGATTTGGTCAAAGGTACGCTTGATAATTTGGTAACATTATCGATTGAAAAAATTGATGAAGATAAACTGACACTACGTCAACATATTGAAGAAAGTTTACAGCGACTTGATAAAGAAAACTTAATCACGCTAAATGGCGATATTTATCAGTTTTTGACTAATGAAGAGCGAGACGTAAGTAAACAGATTAAAGCTACCGATATCACTACCGAAGAAGAAAATAATCTAATCGGTAATTTGATTTTTAAAGACTTACTAAATGACCAAGTTAGGTATTCTTATAATAAGTCACATTATAATTTAGGGCGTTTTGTTGATGGCAGAATGGTAAGTAAGCAGCCTGATTACGCTCTAAAAGTTGAAGTGATTACGCCCAATAATATTGATTATAAAGATTATACAGATGCTCGTTGTATTTTGCTCAGTAATAGTGATGCCAATGGACAGATTATTGTCAGATTAAGCGATGATAAAAGTTTCTTTAATGAGTTGAAAACATTTATCAAGACCGAAACTTTCTTAAGAAGAAATACAGGAACACAGCAACCCGAGTTGCATCGTATCTTGCAAGATAAAGCTATCGAAAACCAAGATCGCAAAAAACGCTTAAGTATCCAAATTGAAAAGTTATTACAGGAAGCTGACTTCTTTGCAATGGGGCAAGTATTAACGCTTAAAGGCTCTAATGTCACTAGCCTTTTCCAAGAAAGTTACCAGTATCTACTCGAAAATACTTATAACAAACTTGGCTATTTAGAACGAGTTCAAGATGACGTCAATAAAACACTTGAAAAACTATTAAAAAACCCGAATCCGCAGTTAGGCTTGGAAGTCGGTGAAGAAAATGAAAATAGTAAAGCTTTGGCAGAAATTAGTAACTATATCCAGTTACGAGCTACTGGCAATGAAAGAGTGGCTCTATCCGATGTGTTAGCCCACTTTACCAAACGCCCTTATGGTTGGGCGGAAGGTGAGATTTTGCTGTTAGTTGCCCGTTTGATGATGGTAGGGCAGTTATCATTACAATCGGGTGGGCAACCGATGTTACCAAAAGATGCTTATGAGCTAATGACGAATACACGTCGCCGTAATGAAATCTCAATTATTCGCAAACGCCAAACCGATCCTGTGGTGCTAGAGAGTGTACGTAAACTTAGCAATGAGTTATTTGAGGCGGGCGGGATTGCTCCGACTGAAGAAAAAGCATTATTTGCACACTATGCGACCCAATTAAATAGCCTAAGAGAAAAACTACAATCTTATCTATCGCTATCTAACAACGCTCAATCAGCGTTACCTTTTAATGATATAGTCAGAGACTCACTCCAAAAAACAAATAACTTGTTAGGCTATAAAGATAGCTATGAATTTTTTGAACATATCGTCAAGCATAAAAATGACTATTTGGACTGGCAAGAAGACTTAGAAGATGTGCATGAGTTTTATGGAAAATTTGTCCCCACTTGGCAAAGCCTGCAAACCGCTCTTATCCGTTTTGGTAAAAATGAACGTGCCTTATCAAAAGACCAAACTGCTGAACAATCGCTTAACGAACTAAATGCCATTGCCCAACTAGCCAACCCGAATAAGTCGATTAATAAAATACAGGAATTGATTAACCGAATTGAACAAGTCAATGAGCAACTTATCATCGAAGAAAGACAGCGTGTTATCAGCGATATCGATAATAAGATTGAACTGTTAAGTGATGAAATCAAAAAATCGATTGTCGCAAGTCCTGAGTTGAGCAACCGCCTGTTAAATCCGTTACAGATGCTAAAAAAGAATGTCGAAACACGCATCAGTATTCCAGAAATTGCTTATGCTATGCAAGAGGCAGATGATAATTATAGTGATGGATTAGATGAGCTACAAAAGGCTATCGATAAGCATCATAATGCTACCCTTGCTTTGACCAGACCACAAGCAACGCCTAGCCCAACTTCGACAAAAACTGAAACGACTATTCCAGCAGCGACAGGTTCAAGCACTACCCAAACAGGCTCTAGCCAAACTATTCAACCAATGGGCGTGAGTGCTCCACCGCCCAGCCGTTATGTAGTGAGTCGCCCCATTGAGGTTAAGGTAAGAGAGGTATATGGTCGTATGAATCTTGGTGCATATCTGGAAAATGAGCAAGATGTCGAGCAATTTGTGTCTCAGTTAAAAGCGGAACTTCTTGCCAAAATCGAGAATAACCAAAAAATCCGTATTGTGTAAAACCGTATTTAAAAAACCATAAGAATTGAAAAGCCATGAACACGAATAACATAAAAGCCTACGCCCCAAAAGCCCGTATTGATTTTATCAATGCGGTTAGCAGTCAAGCCCAAAAATACGGTATCACCGCCAATAACATCTTGCCTGCCGACAAGGTTGGCGATATGGTAAAAATCGGCGATGCTTTTTTTCCACCCAGTATCATTCAGCCCCGTGATGAACTTCTCAAACGCATTGAGAAATACGGCTATGATTCGGTGATGGAGTTTGTTGCTTATAGCTGGTTTAACCGCTTGTGTGCGATACGCTATATGGAGCTTAAAGGCTTTTTGGAGCATGGCAGACGTGTGTTAAGCTCTGCCGATGGCAGTGCGGGTATTCCACAAATTGTTGATGACGCATTAGCGATTGATAATCAAGATTTGCCCGATTTGGATAAAGATAAGGTAAGAGAGCTAAAACTGGCAGGGGATAAAGATGAAGAGCTTTATCGAATGTTATTGGTTAGCCAGTGTCATGCGTTACACCGAGCTATGCCATTCTTGTTTGAAAAGGTAGGCGATGCAACCGAGCTGCTACTGCCTGACAATCTCACCAAAACCGATTCGCTAATTCGGGATTTGGTCAATAGTATTCCTGAGCGTGATTGGGAAAATATCGAGATTATTGGTTGGTTGTACCAGTTTTATATTGCTGAGAAAAAAGATGAGGTGATTGGCAAGGTGGTCGCCAGTGAAGATATTCCTGCAGCTACCCAGTTATTTACCCCCAACTGGATTGTGCAGTATATGGTACAGAATTCAGTGGGTCGTCAATGGTTACAGAGTCATCCTTATTCTGGCATTAAGTCAATCATGCCGTATTACATCGAGCCAGCCGAGCAAAGTGAAGAAGTCAATGCCGAACTTGCTGAGATGGTCAATCCCAATCTAAAACCCGAAGATATCAAGATAATTGACCCCGCAAGTGGCTCGGGGCATATTTTGGTTGAGGCGTATCGGCTACTCAAAGCCATTTATGAAGAGAAGAATTATCGCAGTCGGGATATTGCTCGGTTGATTTTGACCGAAAATCTATACGGGCTTGATATTGATGACCGAGCGGGGCAATTGACGGGTTTTGCGTTGATGATGCTGGCGAGAGAGGATGATTCACGCATTTTTAGTCGTGATATTCGGCTCAATGTGATGTCATTACAAGAGACAAAAATCGATGAGTTACCTGAGTTATTGAATTCATTGAGTCTCAATGGTGAGTGGGATAAAGGGCAGTCGGGTGAGTTGTTTGGTGCGGTACAGGCTAATTTTGCCGAACAACAGGCAGACAGTCGTTATCATTTGCTTGAGACGTTGTTTCAGCGTTTTGAGAATGCGAAGACGTTTGGGTCGTTGATTGATGTGTCGGATGTGGATGTTAATGCGTTGGGCAAGTTGTATGAGACGTTGCTTGAGTTGTCAGTGGGTGATGATGCTGTGCGGAGAGTTGCGGCGGAGAAGTTGTTGCCGATTGTGCATCAGGCGGTGGTGTTGGCGGGCAAGTATGATGCGGTGATTGCCAATCCGCCTTATTTAGGCGGTAGTGGAATTCAAGCATTAAAAGAATTTAGTAAAAGAAAGTTCCCAAATAGCAAATCAGATTTATTTGCGATGTTTATTGAGCGTGGTTTTGAGTGGTGTAAAGAGTATGGCTTTAATGCGATGGTAACTATGCATGGTTGGATGTTCTTATCATCTTATGAAAAAATGAGAACTCAGATGTTAGAACAACATTCCATTTCTTCAATGCTACATTTGGGTGCAAGAGCTTTTCCAGAAATTGGGGGAGAAGTAGTTCAAACCACAGCCTTCGTGATTTTTAAGAAATACATACGAGCCAATAGGGGTGTGTACTTTCGATTGGTTGATGAGTTTGAAAGTAGCAAAGAAAAAAATGTTAGATTGGGGTTAAATCGGTATGATGAAGTATATCAAGAAAAATTTAAAAATATTATAGGTTCTCCAGTTGCATATTGGGCAAATGAAAACATTAGAAATACTTTTAAAAATAATTTGTCAATAAAGGACAAATTTTTTTCAGCAGTTGGTTTACAAACAGGTGATAATAGTCGTTTCTTGCGTATATGGTATGAAGTTAATATTCATAATATTGGGTTTAATATTGAAAATAGAGATAAAGCCAAACGAACTGGGAAAAGATGGTTTCCTTATAATAAAGGTGGTGAATTTAGAAAATGGTATGGGAATCAAGATTATGTTGTGAACTGGAAAGATGATGGCTTCGAAATACGTAATATTTTTGATTCAAAGGGGAAGCAACGTTCAAGACCTCAAAATACAGAGTTTTACTTTAAACCATCTATAAGCTGGTCTTTTATAAGTTCTTCAAATTTTGGTGTTCGTTATTATCCACAAGGTTTTATTTTTGATGTGGCTGGCTCATCAATTTTCCCTAAGGATGATAATTATGATGGACTAACGGGTTTTTTATGTACTCCAATTGCTCCAAAATTAATGAAAATATTGAATCCAACACATAATTCTCAAGTTGGAAATATTGAACAATTGCCTTATATAAATATTGAAAATAATGTGACTGTTAAATGTATTGAAATTTCAAAGCAGAATTGGGATTCATACGAAACATCATGGGAGTTTACCCAAAATCCCCTTATCCGTACCAATCAACCAACCCTACAACAAGCCTACACCACATGGCACACCCAAAACACCCAAGCCGTCACCGACATGAGACGCCTTGAAGAAGAAAACAACCGACTCTTCATCAACGCCTACGGACTTCAAGAAGAACTTACCCCAGAAGTCCCCGATGACCAAATCACCCTAACCCGAGCTGATGCTACGGCTGACAGCGTGCGACTCATATCTTACATTATCGGCTGTATGATGGGACGCTATAGCCTAGATGAACAAGGACTCATCTACGCCCACGCAGGCAACCAAGACTTTGACCCAACACGCTATAGCACATTCCCAGCTGATGACGATGGCATCGTACCTGTGACCGACCAAGAATGGTTCGGCGATGACGCAACCAACCGCATCATCGAATTTATCCGCACCGTCTGGGGACAAGATAATCTAGCGCAAAACTTAGAATGGCTGGCTGACCAACTCGGCACAAAAGGCGATACCAATATTGACCGTATCCGTAACTACCTATCAAGCCAATTCTATAAAGACCACCTAAAAACCTACAAAAAACGCCCAATTTACTGGCTATTTAGCTCAGGTAAACTCAAAGGTTTTGAGTGTCTTGTCTATATGCACCGCTACCATGTCGGTACATTGGCTCGTATGCGGACTGACTATGTACTACCACTACTCACCAAAATGACAAGCTACATCCAAAAACTCGAAAACGACAAACTCGCCAGCAACTCAGCATCCGAAACCAAACGCCTAGAGCGACAAATCACTAGCTTGAACAGACAATACGAAGAACTTAGCAAGTTTGACGAAAAACTCAAACACTTTGCCGATCAACGTATCAGCATTGACCTAGACGATGGCGTAAAAGTAAACTATGGCAAATTTGGTGACTTGCTCGCCAATGTCAAAGATATCGCAGGGGCGAAAGGGGATTAACGTGATAACAAGCCTTGAAATTGATAACTTTAAATCATTGGTTAATTTCACTTTGCCACTTGCCAAATTTAACTGCCTAGTTGGTTTAAATGGGGCGGGTAAGTCCACCGTATTGCAAGCAATTGACTTTATCGCTCAATTGATGAAAGGTGATATCTCGGGCTGGCTAGAAAGCCGTAGCTGGGAAAGTAGCGACCTAAATTCAAAACTTGTCAAAAGAAGTAATATTAACTTTGAGGTAAAATTTAGATTTGAAGATAAAGAAATTTACTGGGGCGGTAGTTTCAACCGTACTTCACTAAGTTGCACTCGTGAATATGTCGCAACCTATATAGACAATCGCCATGATGTTATATTTAATGTTGAAGATGGTAAATATAAGCTACATCGACAAAATGAGAAATATCAAGACATTATCTTTGACTATCAGGGTTCAATTCTATCTGTCTTAAGAGAAAATCAACTTGATGATAACTTAAAGATATTAAAAAATTTTGTACTTAATATACACTCTCTTGACCTCATCAGCCCAGAATTGCTACGCCGTCAAAATCGTACAGCAAGTGGGAGATTAGGTCTTGGTGGTCAGAACCTATCCGCCTTTATACATGAGGCTGGTGAAAATACCCAAAAAGCGATTACCAAAAAATTGCAAGAAATGTATGGACAGCTAGATAGTCTAGAAGTCAAATCGTTACGTTCTGGTTGGAAACAACTTGAAATTGTTGAAAAATTCGATGGTCAAAAAATCACATCGCTCGCCCGCCATGTCAATGATGGCATGTTGCGATTGATGGCGATTCTATCCCAGTTAGAAATTCCCAATGCTTTTCTATTGTTTGATGAAATCGAGAACGGTATCAACCCAGAACTCGTCGAGTTTTTGATGGATATGTTGGTTAAATCTGACGACCAAATTCTCATTACAACACATAGCCCATTAGTGTTGAACTATCTTGATGATGATGTGGCGAAAGACGGCGTAATTTACCTATATAAACAGCATAATGGCAGAACAAAAGCAGTTAGATTGTTTGATATCCCATCAATGCAGAAAAAACTGCAATTTATGGGCGTGGGAGAAGCCTTCATTGATACTAATCTCACAGAACTATACCATGAAGTAGATAAATCGCTGAAACACGAGACGAAGCAACAGGGGTAAATTCGATGTATCTGTTGTTAAGCGGTGAAGGTGTCAGTGATATGGGGCGATGTCAAGTCTGTGAAAAATGCGAACCGCCTTCATTTCAAGCGGGTGCAATGGCGATTATGGTTGACCAACTTGTCGAAATTGCACAAGGCTATGAATTTTCGCATCTAGATAATTTAAGGGTAATCTATGTATCTGAAAGCTATCTAGCAGAGCATAATCCTAAGCCTAAATCAGCTAGGAAAATGGCTCTTCCAAGCAAAGATATCCCACAAGAAACTAGGTACTATTTCCAAAATGCCAGAGCATTGGCAATCATAGCCAAAGAACTCAGCCAACAAATTAATGATATCGTTATTGCGGTGTTATTTCGTGATGCCGATGGTACAGCTTCAGCAGGTCGTGGTAACTGGCAAGATAAATACGATTCGATGAATCATGGCTTTACAGTAGAGCAGTATGAATTCGGAGTAGCCATGATACCCAATACCAAGTCTGAAGCTTGGCTGTTATGTGCCGTTAAAAACGATTATCAACATTGTGATAATCTCGAAGGCATCAAAGGCAATGATGATAGCCCTAATTCGTTAAAATCTCAGCTTGCTACTGCACTAAATGGGAAAACCAGTGCTATCGAATTAGCAGAGCTGGTCAAAGATAAAGCCGTAGATGTCGAACGCATCGATATGAACTCTTTTAATCAATTTCGTCAAGACTTGCAACACGCTGTTAAATTAGCCCTTAAGCACTAAATCAAAGCTTAGAAAGTAGAGATAACCATATGAAATTAGAACAACTAACTAAGGGGCTTACACAGGCATTTGTACAAGAAAAATATCGTATCGTATTTTGGTATGATGCAGAACAGTCTTTTACGGATAGTTTGTCAGAAATTAATCAATCGATTGATGACATCAAAATCCTTAATATGCAAGGAGAATCGGCTCTCGGCACGAAAATCTTGCTAGAGCGGGAAGATACCGAGAACAAATATTTATTGTATTTTCCCTATGCTGAACCCGATCCAGAGCAAGACTGGCTACTTGATATAAAGCTATATTCACAAACCTTTTATGCGGATAGATTCTCAATTTTGCTCAATGAATTTGGATTAGAGCAACCAACCTTAAGAGAGCATCTCACCAAACGAGCGACTTATCTTGCCAGTAAAGAGCGGATTAATAATTTAAAACGCTATCTAAAGCCAAATTTTGATGAGAATCAAATTGATATGGCAATGATAGCAAGCGTCTTAAGAGCCGATAGCAATGATATCAATGATATTATCATTGCCTTAGCGAATAAACTCGCCAGCCAAGAGGCGGGCTTGATGCAAAATCCCAATGAAATTGCAGAGCTTAAAAAATATGGCTTAATACCTTCACTTGTTTCACATATTGAGCAATGGTTAGATATTCGCTCATCCCTTGCCTTATCCGAAGATGAGCAAGATATCGACTTTGATACAGGCAAGTTATTTATACGGTTACTCATTACAGAACTATTTAATAATCTGAAAGAGCAACCATGGGCATCCGCTCATATCTTGCAATCAACCGTAGCGGGTGCGACTAGTCGTAGTTTCTTAACCCGCTGGCGAGATAGCAATCGATATGCCCAAAGCTACACGACCATCGCTAAATGGGTAAGTGATTCATTAAAAATAGATGAAAAACTACGTCAGTTAACTTTATCTCAATTGTTGGTAGTGGATACTTTTGAGATTATCGAAAAACTGATTATCATCGATATCGTTGAGCAAATTCCAACGGCAACAGACAATCAGTTACAGGAGCTTAAACAAGCGATTGATAAACGTTTGACGAAATTTTGGGTATCAACGTCGATTGCTGATAAAAATCAGTATGCATCCACCTACCAAGCGTTAATAGCGGCGATTGGATTGTTTTCATTACATCAAAAATATAATAATGGCTTTAATTTTGATAGTTTGGTGGATTTTTATCATGCCTATGAAAGCGAAATCTATCAGTTTGACTTATATTACCGTCATTATTGTGAACAACAAAAATCAAGTATTACTATCATTGAACCGTTAAATGCTGAAGTAGAAAAATGCTATAGCTACTGGTATTTAGATAATTTGGCTCAAAGTTGGGACAATAAGATAGAGCAAGAAAATAGACTAGAATCTTGGCATCTTGATAATGTGGTAAATCAATACAATTTTTATCAACATTGGGTTGCTCCATTGACAGGATTGACGCAAACACGCCGTACAGCAGTCATTATCAGTGATGCTTTGCGATATGAGGCGGGCGTGGAGATATGCGAGCGGATTAACCAAAAACGTTATTCTGAGGCGAGTATCACTTCACAACTAGGCGTATTGCCGAGTTATACGGCTTTAGGTAAGGCAAGTTTATTACCGCATGAGACATTAACATATAGTGCAAATGATGACCCAGCCAAGTCGGATGTGTTTGTCGATGATATCTCAAGCCAAGGTACGGATAATCGCAGCCGAATTCTTGCAAAATATACCCAAAATAAAGGTCGTGCCTTCACCGCTGAAGAAGTAATGGGGTTTAACAAACAGCAAGGTAGGGACGCTTTTAAGCCGTATGAAGTGATTTATATTTATCACGATAGAATTGACAGTATTGGTGATAAACAAGCCACGGAGAACGCAACTTTTGAAGCGGTAGCAACTACGATAGAAGAACTGGCAGAACTCAGTCAAAAAATAGTTAGAGATTTTAATACTTCGACCGTATTTATCACTTCAGACCACGGTTTTTTATTTCAACAACGAGAAATGCAAGAAACAGAGCGAAAACGGTTAGATGATGGTTTAAGAGAGTATCCAATCATTAAAAATAAAAAGCGTTATGTTATCGCTCATAATTTACCCCAAAATATTGGTGTATGGCATGGTAGAACTGATTTAACAGCAAATACCACTAGCGAGACAAATTTTTGGCTACCCAGAGGTAATCAGCGGTTTCACTTTGTTGGCGGAGCTAGATTCAGTCATGGTGGGGCAATGCCACAAGAGATTGTCGTGCCTGTGATTACAGTGAGCGGTTTGCGTGGTGAAAAAGCTCAAGATAGAACTAAGCGACCTGTGCAGTTTGTTCAATTGCAAAGCAACCTTAAAATCGTCGACTTCGTCCAATCGATAGAATTCTTGCAGACAGAGACTGTGAGTGAGTTAATAGTACCAACTACGGTATCAGTTGCTATTTATGATGGTAATAGCAAAATATCGAGTGAAGAAGTCATTGTTTTTGATAGCTCATCAACTGACTTTAATGAACTTAAAAAATTTGTTCGTATAGCTCTCTCAGGGACTTCATTTGATCGTAAAAAAGACTACTATCTAATTGTTAAAGATAAGGCATCTGAGGTGGAGCTACAGAGAAATAAAGTTATTATAGATATTGGTTTTATTGAATAGTTAACAACGTGTTTAACTATTCAACTAAAACAATTTCTTAGCATTTGCCGAGTCTGTAGGTGGTTATAAATGACTGAAATTTATTTATAATTTTGGTAAGCCGTCACACTTCCCCTGTTACATGAAACTAGAATTTATTCATTTTATATTTTTTTGCAGTAATCTATAGTATTTTGCAATATTTGATATTTTTTTGCAGTATTTTATGAATTTTTGCATTATTTTAGCTTCAAGAGTATATTTTTTATAAACGTGCTAATTGAAAATTTTGAAATAAAATCTAGGCTTTTTATGTAGGGCTCAAATTACTTAAAGCTACAGACTGCAAAACTACCTCTCTCATAAACACCCATTCTTATCAAACGTGACCAAGCACTACCCATTTATAAATATTCATTTTTATTGAAAGTGGTTACGTTAATAATTTATTCTAAAATTTCAGCCATTTTTCGCATTGAATCCCCTGCAATTTGAATGTTGTGAGCTTGATTAATGATTCTATCCAAAATCGCATCGTAAGCGTCCGCTGATTCTGTCGCACGCTATAAATCATATCGCTTCTTAAGTGCTTTAATATCATTATCAATTTGTTCAAGAACTTTATCCCAAAGCGTCTTATTAGCATCCATAAAGTTTTGAAAATCTGCATTGCGTTCTTCATCTACTAGAGCATTAGCACTTTCTCCTGTTACTTCAGCCATGCTAAGAAAGTAGTTCCATCTTTGAAATCTATCATATTCTGCTTCCATCTTTGCAGGAGTAAATTTTTTGTCCCATTGGTTAAAAGCTTCTATTAGTTTATCCGATAAGTAAATGCTATTGTTCAAAATTTGATTTCTAGTCTCTAGCATTACATGTATTCTATCGTAATTTATTTCTAAATCTTGACCATCTGATAATGGTAAAAACTCATCTATTGACTTTTCATATGCTATTTTCATTTGAGCTAGTTTTATATAAGTATCCATCTTACTGCTAAAAAAGCTGTTGTAAGCCTGTTGAGCAATTTGATGCCTAGCCATTTCTTCTCTATCAATACGACTTTTTTTGACATCTAAATTAACCCCAGTTCGGGATAAGCCACATTGTAACTCATTGATACTATTTACAATGTTACTACCCGTCCCTGCTGAGGCATGTTTTTGATGGTGGGCTTATAGGGAAACCAGCAATAAGCAATTAAACCTGACAGCAAGTTTGTGATAAACCCCGTGACACTACGATGGCGTGAGTGTTCGATTTGGCACAAGTTTTTAAGCTCTCCAAACACCGTTTCAACCAAAGAGCGATGATTGAGTAGTGCCTCATCCATAGGCTCAAGTAATTGGGGTTTCATATTACGCCGAAGTTTAGTGATCAACGTAGTATCACTGTGTTTTGTGAGCCACTCGTTTAGGGCTTTACTGATATAGCCNTGAAACCCCAATTACTTGAGCCTATGGATGAGGCACTACTCAATCATCGCTCTTTGGTTGAAACGGTGTTTGGAGAGCTTAAAAACTTGTGCCAAATCGAACACTCACGCCATCGTAGTGTCACGGGTTTTATTACAAACTTGCTGTCAGGTTTGATTGCTTATTGCTGGTTTCCGTATAAACCCACCATCAAAAATATGCCTCAGCAGGGACAGATGGCTACATTGTAAATAGTATCAATGAGTTACAATGTGGCTTATCCCGAACTGGGGTTAAATAGCTTTTTTACAGTGAAGCGATGCCAATATTGATCAAGCCGCCACCAACGATTAACCAAGTAAACATAATCGCCCCAAGTATCAATGGTTTGACGCCAGCTTGTTTAATAGCGCCCAAATGCGTGGTTAGACCCAGCGCAAACATCGCCATGGTGAGCAGCACATCGTCTAGCATGACCATACTACGCTCAAAGCTTGCGGTCATCGGCACCCAAGTGTGCAGTAAGACGATGGCAATGAATATGAAGGCAAACCAAGGTACTTTGACTTGTTGGACGCGATTCATAAACGATGGTTTTTTGCCATTGTCGCTGCTACCTTTGGTTAGGGCAAACGATAAAATAAGTAAAAAAGGGGCAAGCATCATGACGCGTATCATCTTGGTGACAACCGCTGTGTCACCCACTTCGGGACTGACTGCGTTACCAGCGACGACGACTTGCGCCACTTCATGAATGGTGGAACCCGTATAAATCCCGTACTGCTGAGCATTTAGCCAAGGTTGCAACCAACCAAGATGGTATAAAAACGGATAGAGCAACATCGCAACCGTACCAAAGACCACCACTGTCGCCACGGCAATAGTGACTTTGTGTGCTTCTGCTTTGATCACAGGCTCGGCGGCAATCACTGCGGCGGCACCGCAAATGCTTGCGCCTGACCCAATCAATAGTGTCGTTTGTTTATCGACTTTTAACCATCGGGTACCTATCCAATAGGTGAGTAAAAAGGTCGATGTCAATACCAACGCATCACTCATCACCGCAGACAGTCCGACACTTGATACTTGCGTTAGGGTCAGCTTAAAGCCATAAAACATGATGGCGAGGCGCAATATTTGACCTTTGGCAAATGCCACGCCGACACTTAAGCGCTTAGCAAGGTTAGGATAGACCGTATTGCCCAATACCATACCAATGAGAATGGCTAAAGTGAGAGAAGACAAGCCGACGATACGTCCATTTGTCCATGTGTTTACACTAGTATTGAGCCACAAACAAAATAAGCTGCCAATCAGCACGACAATAAGCCCTGCTAAATGGCGGCTGCGCGGGAGATAGTTATTTACTGATTGGGTCAAGGCGTACATGACTGACTGTCCTATTATCTATAATCGAAATAAGCATAAGCTTATGAATAGACATTATAAGGCAGACCAATCTATAATAAAAACAGATTAATTAGATAAAAACTATCGATTTTTTAGGTTAGTAAAAGTCTTTGGGCTAAAAAGATGGGTTTTTAGATAATAGAGAGTTATTTAAAATAACAGGTGGTTTTTAGGTTGTATCAATAAGATGGGGTATCAGAGAAATTATGAAAAAAGCCATGCAGGTATTACCAAAGATTACCCTCAAGCAATTATCGGTGTTTGTCAGTATTTATCAAACGGGTAGTACTAGCCGTGCCAGTGAAGCGCTGCATTTATCGCAGTCGGCGGTCAGTAGTGCGCTGACAGAATTAGAAGCAAGGCTGCAGATGCCATTGTTTGAGCGCGTCGGGCGTAGGCTCAATCAGCACCCCAACGCCCATCCTATTTATATACAGGCACAAGCTATCTTGGGGCAGGCCTTAACTCTAGAGCATTATCATAAGCATCAAGCAGGGCAGATTCATATTGGTGCTAGCACGACTATCGGTAATTATGTATTGCCGCCGCTGCTTGCCAAATTGTACGAAGCGCTACCCGATGCCCATATCGATATGTATATTGCCAATACCCAAGAAGTGGTCGGCGAGGTTGAGCAATTAAATATCGATATTGCGCTTGTAGAAGGTATGCCGCGCCCGACAGATATGAAAGTGATTGAGCAGCGCGCTTGGCGGACCGATACCTTGATGGTATTTGCTAAATCTCATAGTAAATGGCTGGCAAACATGGACTATAACCATAAAGAAAAATGCTATGAGCTCAGCGCTGAACGATTGGCAAGGCTGCCATTACTGGTACGAGAGGCGGGTTCGGGGACGCGGCAGATTATCGATGAGCAGTTATTGCAGCATCTACCGCATGCCGAGATTGTCATGGCAATTCAGCAGTCAGAAGCCATTAAGCATATGGTCAGCGCCGATATTGGGCTTGGCTGCTTATCGCAGTATGTCATTCAAGCAGAATTGGATAAAGCAGAGCTGGTGCAGGTGAAAGTAGCAGGTATTGATTTAGCGCGCACGTGGTGGCTGGTGTGGCATAAAGCGCGTCATCAAAGCCCCATTTGGCAGAGTTTTATTGATATTTTGACAGAAGATTGATTTTAGTAGTAAAACCCCAGTTTGGGATAAGCCAGTGCTTAAGTTGTTGATACTATTTGTATAATTATTATCTGACCTTATAAAGTCATGCTTTTGACAGTAGTTTATAGAGAAGCCTGTCTTCAAAGACTTAGCTGGTCTTCAAGAGTAATAGAAAATATCAATACTATCAGCAGCTTAATGAATCACTTATCCCGAACTGGGGTTATAATAATAAAAAAATATATTTGCCTTTAATGATAAGAGAGATTGACGCTAAGTACTGGGATGCCACTTCTACTTATGGGTATGGCGGTCCGCTGGTTGACGACACTGTGACCACTGATGAGCTGGATATTATGTTGAAAGGCCTTCAGGATTTTCTTTATGAAGAAGGCTGTGTCTCTTTGTTTATGCGCCTGCATCCCATCATTAACAAAGAACGAGAGCGCCCCCCAGCTATTGGCAAAATAATAAAGCATGGCTTAACAGTAGCCTCTGATTTGACTAAATCTGAAGAAGAATACTGGCAAGAAACTCAAAATCAGCACCGCCGTGGCATCAAAAAAGCAATGAAAATGGATGTGACTACTAAGGTTGAAGCGTTGGACGAAGAAAACGCTAAAATCTTTTCAAAGATTTATGAAGAGACGATGGCGAATGTTGGTGCCACTGATTATTATTTTTTTGATGACAATTATTACTATAATTTGTCTAAAAACCTACAAGGCAGATTGCTGTTGATAACGGCTTATCAAGAAGATAAGCCTATTGCTTCTTCTTTATACACTGCCTGTGAGGAGTCAGGGATTATGCAGTATCATTTAGGAGGAACGCTCGACGATTATAGAAAACTGCAGCCTGCTAAACTGATTACTCATGTGGCAAGAGACTGGGGGCGGGAAAATAACTATAAATTACTTCACCTTGGCGGTGGCCTTGGTGCTAGCCTCGACTCACTATACAAATATAAAAAAGGCTTTAGCTCCCCCTCTGAGGAGTTTGATTTTAAAACCTATAGACTCATTGTCAACCCAGAGAAATATGCCGAATTGGTAGCCAAGGTTGGTCTGAGCGAGGAAGATTTGAATTCTGACTTCTTTCCTTTATATAGGAAAAAGGCAGCACTTGCTTCTGAAGATGAGGCGAACAGACCTGCTTAATAAGGTAGTATTAAAAAGTATTATTGCAGACAGTATCACTATAAAAAAACAGCAGCTATAACTAGTTATAGCTGCTGTTTTTTGTCTCTACAATATATTGGGCTTTATTGAGTTGGAACAATATGCCAAACGCCTTTTACATTATCGCCGTTTGCATCTCCAGCTTTAGTGTCTTTTACAAAGAAGTATAACGGCATGTTATTGGCAGCCCACTGATAAGTACCGTCATCACGCTGAAAAGTCGAGAACTGACCGACGCTTTTGGCATTGTTAGGGGCGGTAAGTGCTGGCCAAGCCGCTAAACAATCACCTGTACAGTTCGACTTATTGGCAGTGTCTTTGTCAAAGGTATATAGCGTCATGTAATTAGTAGAATCAACCAGCATACCGTTTCTACTAGTCACTGGTACGGCGCTGCTACTAACCATCTGGTTATCATTCATTCCTGACATATTAGTGCCAAATACTTTATCCATTGTCGAGCAGCCTGTAAGCGCTAAAACACCACTTAGTGCAGATAACATCATAATACGCTTCATAGTAACTTCCTTATTCTTAGAAAATGATTAGTCAGTAGACCTCTTGCAAAAGTCATAGGTTTAGCTCGAAATTAATGATACCAGCAAGAGCCCATCCCGAATTCTGTGTAACTGCCCTTTAGATTAAATGCTTACTAATACGATCATCAAACATAATCATAAAGCAATTCAGAGCGAGATTGCAAATTTTTTTGTGTAAACCTTTAAAGGCACCTGATTGATTCGCCATAGGTATACTCAATAAAATTCAGAGGAGCAATAGACACTTTAAGAACAACATGCGTTCCTGCGTCATTTAGTGTGATAGCGTACAAACGGTACTTAAATATCGGATACGCATGGAGAGCTCACAAGATTTTATAGGTCATTGGACAGAATATAGCCGCGGTAAAATTCCTACCAAGCTGTGATCATATTCCTACCGACTGAGGACTTTTCCAAACTCTGTACAACTAGAATTATCCCCGCAAGTCTCTGTTTCAATTGTAAATATTATTCTTATGCTGTAGAAAAAAGCGACTTTATCAAATTAAAATGTAGTGCTCGCAATGCTTGTACATTATGTAAATTAGCAAAACATGCATCTACGTTGTAAATACCCCATTCTTAACACAACATCATCGTAGAATAATTAAGCCACCTGCCTGTACTCAGCAGGTGTCATATCATTAAGTGAATCATGGAGTCTTTCGGTGTTATAAACCGTGATCCATTCCTCAGTCAGCTTACTAACCTCGTTTAAATTGTTAAAAAGATAACAGTCTAAAACCTCATTGCGGTAACTGCGATTAAACCGTTCAATATAAGCATTCTGATAAGGACAGCCAGGCTCGATATAATCAACATAGACACCATGTCCATAAATAAAGTATTTTTGAATTTTTATATAAATTTCTTATTTCTTGGATTGTGTTGCTAACTTTATGAATTTACTGATGTTGAACTGGGCGGTGCTACACCCGAAGTAACCCATCCCAACTAAAATAATTCTGCGTCAAACGATCTCGGCTCATACTCCAAGCACGATTTGGCAAATAACAACCACTCAATGCAATTTTAGATTTGCCGTATTTGGCTTGGATCGCTTCAAAGGCTTGCATGAGATTTTCGTTTTTTTCATGTTGACTATGGTTGCTGGCAGATCGCTTAGAAAAGTTGGGTGTGGAAGTGGTTAATAAAGAGATGTCGAGACAGTGTATTCAAGACCGTAAGTTAATTACAGGAGATAGTCCTTTGGCATCGAATACCTTGGGTAAAATGGCAGCACAAACGCTTTTGGCCGAGGTTCAGTAGTTATATTTTCTTCAATCAAGAGCGCCGTGGCGCTCTTTTTTATGTCCAATTTGCTTGTTAAAAGTTCGATTTTTTAAGCTTGGAAACTGATCTTGAATGTGGATCAAAGATTAAAATTAAGCACTCATTTGTTCCAACCAAACTGTTTAAAAATCGCATGGCCTTGTGCAGTGACCCCTGCTGTCAACAACGGAGAAAAACACTTGGTAGATTTCATCAAGCAGCCTGACGGTAAAAGTCTTGGAACACTTGAGCAGGTGATTTAAATCCTAACCCTTTTTGTATTCTTTGACGGTTGTAAAAAATCTCAATATACCTTCTGACATCAGCAATGGCTTGCTGACGAGTTTCATAAATTTTATGGTAAACCAGCTCATTTTTTAACTGACCCCAGAAGCTCTCAATCGGGGCATTATCGTAGCAATTACCCTTTCGGCTCATAGAGCCAGCAAAGCCATGCTTTTGAATGATTTGGCGGTATTGATGGCTACAATACTGACTACCCCTGTCAGAATGCACGATTAAGCCCCGAGCAGGGCGTTTGTACTTAATGGCATTGTTTAGAGCCTTACAAACCAAATCAGCGGTCATACGCTTATTTAGAGCATATCCCACAATCTCTTTGCTGTACAAGTCTTTGACCGCTGCTAGGTACACCCAGCCTTCATTGGTCCAAATATAGGTAATATCGCTGACCCAAGCGACATTGGGTGCCGTCACATCAAATTGCTGTTCTAGCAAGTTTGAATAAACAGGCTTGTTGTGATTTGAGTCAGTAGTGACTTTAAATCGTTTGTGGCGTTTGCAGTAAATCCCATGTTCTTGCTTAATCTGACGCACCATGTAGGGGCTAATATTATGCCCTTGGCTGATTAGATACTGATGTAGCCGTTCATGCCCATAGCTTTGCTGTGTATCCATATGAGCGGATTTGACCAGTATCTCACAGCGATTATGGTGCTGTTTTCGTTTGCTAATCCCACGATTAAGCCAGTCATAGTAGCCTGAGATTGATACTTCAAATAGCTTTGCCATGCAAGTCAGGCTGAACTTTAACCGATTCTGCTGCATGAAGGCGTACTTGGCTACTGGTTCTTGGCAAAGTACGCCGTTGCCTTTTTTAGGATTTCTCGTTCTTCTTGAGCGATTTTTAGTTGTTTTTTAAGGTCTTTGATTTCATCCAAGGCGGCTATGAGTTCAGAATTGTAATTTTGGGTGCCTGCAAGTACGCCACTTTCAGCCTTCCTATGCCAGTTTGCTAGTGTGTTCATGGGTATGCCAAGTTCTTTAGCCGTTTGACTGATGTTGCCGTTATTTTCTTTGACTTTGGCGATGGTTTCAGCTTTGAATGTGTCGCTGTATTCTACTCTTTTCTTGCTCATGGTAAACTCCTGTTTAGGGTACTAGTTTACCAAATATTTTTGTCCGTTTTTTTCAGCATACATCAAACGATAGCAGGTAGCAATTTATACATAATTTTATTCCAAAAAATTAGTAGAACATATGTTTACTTTAACAAAAAAAATTTTAAATTAATAGTTATAAATATTGAATGTTTTGAGTATGTATGGTGCTATTACCATGCCACATAAATTTCCAATACTTGAGCAATTAGATAGCAAATTTGGCGAATAAAGAAATTTGATTGTTCAATACCACAACTAAACTTTAAAAACGATTAAAAATCCAGTTTCATTCTTGGATTAGCTTTTGAAAGGTTTTGTCAGTTTTGTCTGTTCGTTTTCTAAGACTATGCTAAAAATTAAACCGTTTCTAAACTATCTAACCAATCTGAATACCACTGATTTAATTTTTTTCTATCGTCGAGATATTCAGCTTTGTTATATACGCCTTTCACGCCTTGCACCTTATGCGACAATGCAAACTCGATAACTCGTTCATCAAACTTTTTGCCGTCATTGTCGGTGAAGTTATTAAACTTAGTACTGGCGATATGCCTAAAACCGTGTAACGTCTGCTTACCATCATAACCTTTACGCTTTAACGCTTGTCTGAAACGAGCGTGTCGGTCTGTTGGATTAATCGACCTAGTAGGGAATAACATTTCATCATTGCCAGTGATTGCTTTTAATTCTGTCAGCATTGCGACCGCTTGGTTAGATAATGGCACGATATGCGGTCTGCGTTTTTTCATACGCTCTTTGGGTATCTCCCAAAGGCGATTGTCTAAATCAATCTCGCACCACTTGCCATCAAGTACTTCATTTGGGCGTAAGAATAGATGGCTTAACAACTGCACTCCCAGCCGTGTTATATCGCTTGGAATAGTGGCTATTGCATTTAATAGGGTAGGGAGTTCAGACTCGCTAACGTGTGCCATCTCTTTGCTTTCATGCTTTTCCATGCGTTCGTGCAAGTGGTCTAATGGATTGCCAGTCACGCCAGCGATGCTTTCAGTTACCGCAAAACGATAGATTCGGTCACATACTTGTAACGCTCGATTCGCTTGCTCAAGAATCGGCTCACCTGTTTGTACGTTTTTAATTTGTTGCATATCACGAAAGAAAGTGAGCCATGACTGACGGCTGATTGTTGCAATATCTTTGCTACCCATAGCAGGGAATATATGTTTCTCCAATATGCCAAGATATTTTGTCTTAGTCTTATCAGCAAGTTTTTGAATGGCTGGCTCGTTGTACCATTCCATAGCAACTGTTTGAAAGGTTTTAGCGTTTGGGTCAAGCTGTTTAACCGTCAATACTTCTGCACCGTCTGCCAGTTCTGCCAGCTTTTCTTGATACTTCTTACGAGCGTTTGCACCTGTAACGAGTGGATAGCTGCCTAAACCATGCCAGCCCCATTTGCCATCGCCTTTCTTGTATCGCATTACCCAGCTTTTGGCACCTGTCGGTTTTACCTGTAAGTACAAGTTTTGACTGTCTTTCTCACGATACAAGGTCGACTCTGCTTCAAGGTTAGCAATAACCGTATCAGATAAAGGTCGCTTTTTAATGTCTTTTCTATTCATTGCTTTGTATATCCAAAAACCTAACTAGAAAATTTTGTGATATCTGATTTTTCTAACTTGTATATCTTGGCTTTCTAACTTGTATATCTAAAAACCTAACTAGCTATTTTTACCGATTGATAAAAAATCGTGTGATATCTCAAAAATCTAACTTGTATATCTCATGCTTCTAACTTGTATATCTGTTTTACAAAACAGTCAGATATACAAATAGATATACAAAAAGAAGTTTACTATACGTTGTTTTATGTTGCAATGAATAGGCATAAAAAAGCCCTAACTACTTGATAGTTAAGGCTTTCTTAGTGTTATGTTGTCATATCTTGTGATATGTTTCTAGGTAATTGGTGGAGATGGCGGGAGTTGAACCCGCGTCCGCCAGCACTACGCCCATGACTCTACATGTTTAGATTCTGTCTATGGCTTTAATGGTTGGCGAACCGACAGTCAGGATGCCAACCACGAGCCTCTTAAGTTTTGCTCAAATTGGCGAGACAACAATTTAAGCTATCCATCGTGCGTTCGCTTCAAGGAGAGCAACCAGACCAATGGCAATCTGTGCCGTCCCAAGCAGCCCTTAGGCTGCTAGAGCGTAAGTTTCGTCGTTTGCGACTAGTTTAAAATGTATATTTTATTTACGAGTGGACATACTCACTCGACATGCATCATTGAGTTTCATTACCAGCGTCGAAGCCAGAACATCCCCAAATGAACTGTGAATTATATAAGGTTAGTAGCTTAAAATACAAGGCTAAACGTCATAATAATTAGGTAAATTACTAAAAACACACACAGCAATCTAAAACCGTCCAAATTATTGTCATGAATTTGACGTATTGAGCTGATAAGTTAGCGTGTTAAATTGGTTAAAATTATTTTGATAAAATTTTATTCAAAAAACAATAGACTGGGTAAATTGAATAAGCTACAGGTAATTAATGGATGACAGGGAATAAAAAAAATTCGCCAAGCATCATGCGGATGTCACAAAATCAGCTCAAACGCCAGCGTGAATGGGTGTATTTGGGGCATTTTTTAGCCATGCTGCATTTACATCCTGCTAAGACCATCTCAGGTACGGATGATGGTAATGAGCCTGATTTTACCTGTATTTTTTATTGTGACAAAGGTGAATACGCAATTGGCATCGAATTAACCACGTTGCCAAGACTACGCGATAGACTCGGTAATGACAATTTAATGTTAAAACGTTGGTACTGGCAGTCGCTACTACAGGTGTCAACCAAATTGACACCAACACAGTTTAATGGTGAGGGCGAGATAGTAGGTATTAAAGCTAATTGGGCCAATTGGGCTAATTGGGCCAATTGGCAAAACATTGATAATCGTAATATTTCAAATATATCGCAGCAATTTATCGAGCCATCGAGTGATTTGCCACATCCTACGCTAAGTAGTAAATTACAAAACGGTATTGCCAAAACCATGCGTTGGTTACCCAGTGCCTTTTTTACCGATATGGCAGATGAAAAGGAAGATTTACCGATTGATTCCTACATCAATCAAGGTGATATTGATGCGGTGATGAGCAAAAAAGCGCATAAAGTCCAAGCGTACCGCAAAAAAAGGGCGTTGGATGAAGTGTGGTTATTGATTCATACCAATGAACAACAAGAAAAGGGCGTATTAACTTTTGATACAAGTGAAGCCTGGCATCACGGTAGTGAATTTAATCGAGTATTTTTAACCTTATATCCCACTACGACACTGCTACAAGTTGCTAAATAAAAAAGGCTAAATCTACATTTAGCCTTTTTTATGCTGAAAAATTTCATTTAATCATCGAGTTGTTCCATGACATCATCAGTAAAGTTGACGTTGGTATAGACTTCTTGTACATCGTCCAAATCTTCTAGCATATCAATCATTTTCATGATTTTTTTAGCATCTTCAACATCAGTGACATCCGCCATGGTGGAAGGAGACATGGTCACTTCTGCGTTGTCGGATTTTAAACCGGCTTTTTCTAAGGCATCCATCACGTCACCGAAGTTCTCTGGCTCAGTGACTACAGTGATACTATCACCGTTATTTTCAATATCGCTTGCCCCAGCTTCAAGTGCCACTTCCATGATAGTGTCTTCTAGCGACACATCATCAAAGGTAATTTCACCGCGTTTGCTAAACATATAAGCCACTGAGCCTGATGTACCCAAGTTGCCACCATTTTTGCTAAAAGCATGACGCACTTCGCCAACGGTACGGTTGAGGTTATCCGTCATGGTCTCGACAATCACCGCAACACCGCCCAAGCCATAGCCTTCATAGGTAATTTCTTGCATGTTGTCATTGTCACCGCCGCCTGCACCACGTTCAATCGCCCGTTTTACCGTGTCTTTGGTCATATTAACTGAGTTGGCTTTTTCCACCGCCGCACGCAAACGTGGATTACTTGCTGGGTCTGGGTCACCTTGCTTGGCAGCAGAGACCAACTCGCGAATGATTTTGGTAAAGACTTTACCTTTTGCCGCATCTTGTTTGGCTTTACGGTGTTTGATGTTTGCCCACTTGGAATGTCCAGCCATGAGTGTATCCTTTATCTAACTATCTAACGTAACAATCTGATTTTCAAAATTTTGCGTGCGCTATTATAAACGAGCAACCCCGATTTTTGATAGGGGTTGCACCTATGTCATCGCAGGAAATGTTATCGAAAGTTAAAATCAAACCTAAGGACGAGGCGAATCATCAGGTCGTGGCAATGTCGGCAAATCAATATAGCGGTGTATCAACTCACTTAAATCAATGGTTACTTTTAAATTCACCAAGTTCCAATACTGTCCAGAAATGGTTCGATCAAGCATCATGGTAAGTGGGGCAGGTTGAAAGCTTTGCCAGTATTTAAGCGACTCTTTTGCTTTGGCAATCGCTTGAAAATGGGTTTGGCTGGTGGCAAAGTCGTAAGGCGCATGTTTGGATAAATCAAACAACTGGGTAAAACCATACGGGGTCAAACCAATCTGCAACCAATCGTTATAAAAGTCCGTGGGCAGTGGCGCATCATTGTCTTTTTTGATGCCAATGCTGACCAAGTCTTGCTCAAGCGCTGTGACATCACCGCTTAAGCAGTGGATAGCAAAGCGTTTGAACAACGCAACTTCGTCATGGCTGTAAGATTTGATACCACCAAAGTCATAGGCAATGACCGAGCCATCAGGGCGAAACGCAAAGTTACCTGGATGGGGGTCACAATGCAGACGGTACAGTTTGAACAATTGACCGGCACTAAAATCAAATAGGCGAGTGGCGATTTTTTGTTTGGTGGCATTGTCCCAAGTGGCAGCCACTTCGAGCTTTTCACCCAGTTCTTGTGATAGGGTCAAAATCCGTTTAGTCGAATGGCTATGAAAAACTTTGGGGATAATTAGCCCCTCATCATCGCTGTGAAAACTGCCAAAAATTGCCAAATTATGGGCTTCTTTGCTGTAGTCAAGCTCGTCATACAGGCTATCACGGATTTCTGCAAAAATTTTATCTTGCAAGGTTTTATCCATATTGAGCACGCCAGTTATCTTAAGCGCCAAGCGAACGTGTTTTAAGTCACTGTCGATGCTGGTATCAACATCGGGGTATTGCACTTTGACCACGACCGCTTCACCCGTTGGTAACACCGCTTTATGGACTTGACCGATAGAGGCTGCCGCAAACGGTGATTGATCAAACTGGGCAAACAACGTCTCAATCGGTTGTCCCAATTCTTTTTCAACCTGCTGTTTGATGACGGCAAACGGCATGGGCGGCGCGTCTTTTTGTAATTTCTCCAGCGCTTTTGAGACTTCAGGCGGGAACACATCTTTATACTGCGAGGCAATTTGACCCACTTTCATTACCGCGCCTTTCATTTCGCCTAAGGTGTCGGCGATTTGCAGCCCTACGGTTTGCAGCATTTCGCTACGGGCTGTGAGTTTATCTTCTTCAGAGCCTGCAAAAGACTTAATAGAATTTTTAGCTGCTTTTCCTGCGATACTGGCAGTCATACCCGCAAGTTTTAAAAAACGTTTTTTTGATGACATAGTGGTTGTCTTATAGCAGAATTTTTTAATTAATTTATCAGTGAAACTATCAGGTAAATTATCAAGTTTTAAGTGTTGAGATTAGCAGAAAATGGCTATTTTTGCTATGTACCGTGCTGAAATTTAGCGAATTTTGTGTATAGCTTGGCATAAAAAACTTGGCACAAAAAAAGGCGCCACGATGACACCTTTTTTATCCAAACCGTTAAAAATTATTGTAAAAATAAGCGATAGCCTAAGTTATCGGTGAGGTTTTCGCACGCATAGCCAATGTCTTGTAGTTTGGCAAGTAATTGCTCGGCAGTTTGCTCACCCATTTGAATGCCCGCTAAGATACGCCCTTCAGCCGCCCCATGATTACGATAGTGGAATAAAGAAATGTTAAACTGTGAGCCCAATTTTTCAAGGAAGTTGAGCAGCGCGCCAGGACGCTCGGGAAATTCGATGCGAAATAATTGCTCGTCTTTTAATCCCGCGTGTCCGCCGATTAAATAGCGAATATGGGTCTTGGCGACTTCATCATCGGTCAAGTCAATCGCGGCATCATCGGCTTCATTGAGTAACTGGTGGATTGCTTTGCGCTCTTTTTCCCCTTCTTTGAGGGCGATACCGACAAAAATATTGGCAGCGTGATGGGCGTAGTTGGGGTTGGTATTGATGCGGTAGTTAAATTCGGTGATGTTGCGGCCTTTTAGTGAGCGGCAAAAATCCAAAAAGGCGCCTGTGCGCTCAGGAATGGTCACCCCAAAAATCGCTTCTTTTTTCTCACCAATTTCGGTACGTTCAGCGATATAGCGTAACCGGTCAAAATTCATGTTGGCACCACATAAAATCGCCACACAGTTTTTGCCCTGTAGATTATGATCTTCGATGTATTTTTTCATACCCGCGACCGCAAGCGCGCCTGCAGGCTCGACGATGGTGCGGGTTTCATCATACACATCTTTAATCGCCGCACATACTTCATCATTGCTACAAGTGACCACACCAGGCTCTACCACGGGACCTGAGTTATCGCTTTTTGGCATACGGCATACGTCAAACGGTATTTCACCCAACTGGGCGACTGCCACCCCATCGACGAACAACCCCACTTGGGGTAAGCGCTTGCGTTCACCGGTATCAAGCGCGATTTTGAGACAGGCTGCTTCTTCTGGCTCGACTGCCACGACTTTGACATGCGGTGCAACTTCCCCCAAAAACGCCGCCACACCTGAAATTAAGCCACCGCCACCAACGGCAACAAACACATATTCCATTTTACGCCATTGTTGTACTAGCTCCATGGCAATGGTACCTTGACCTGCGATGACCAATTCATCGTCATATGGCGGGATAAAGGTCAAACCATCGGTTTGGGCGCGTTCAATGGCATAGCGGTTAGATTCATCAAAACTATCGCCATATAGCACCACATTACCGCCCAAGGACTTGACCGCACTGACTTTGATATCGGGGGTGGTGGTCGGCATCACGATAATGTTATTGAGTCCCAAGCGGCTAGCCGAGAAGGCAACGCCTTGCGCGTGGTTGCCGGCAGAGGCACAAATCACGCCTTTGGCTTTGTCTACTTCGCTTAACTGGCTAATTCGATTGTAGGCGCCCCGCAGCTTGAAAGAAAACACTGGCTGAAAATCTTCACGTTTAAAACGAATATCGTTGTTAAACCGTTCACTGAGTTTTTTGGCGGGTTCAAGCGGCGTTTGAATAGCAGCATCATACACGGTCGCTTGAAGGATAAGGCGTACCCAATCTGATAACATAATAATGACCTAAGTTTGAAAAATACGTTTGAAGATTTATTTTTACCCTCTATGTGCTTTCATAACCAAAACAAAGCAAATCGTTAGAGAAGTAAAAAATAAGTGATTAGATTAGGACTTTAGGGTTTAGCTTGCAAGTGCTTTTACGGTAAAATAAGTTGGGTAATTGATAGCATTAAGTTTTCTATCTGTTTTTTTGATAAATTCCTAACAAGGCTGGGTCTATGAGTACGATGAATGCAAGCACGCAACAACAACAAAAACAAGCCGTGGCAGCAGACGCGTTAAAATATATCGAATCAGGCATGATTTTGGGCGTGGGGACGGGCAGTACCGTCAACTGCCTCATTGAATTATTGCCAAAAGTTAACCTAAAGGGCGCTGTGGCAAGCTCAAAGGTCACCGAAGATAAGCTCAAAGCCCTCGGTATTGAGGTGATGGATTTAAACTTCACCGGCGAGTTAGATTTGTATATTGATGGTGCCGATGAAGCAAACGAGCACTTACAGCTAGTCAAAGGCGGTGGCGGCGCTTTAACCCGTGAAAAAATTGTTGCCGCCGCATCTAAGCAGTTTATTTGCATGGTTGATGAGAGTAAATGGGTGCAGCAATTAGGCGTTGGCTTTCCACTACCGATTGAAGTGTTGCCGCAAGCGCGCTCATATGTAGCGCGTGAGTTAGTACAGCTTGGCGGTGAGCCGGTCTACCGTGAAGGATTTGTCACCGATTATGGCAATTTGATTTTGGATGTCTATGGCTTAGATATTGGCTTGGACAGTGAGAAGGTAGCAGCGTTTGAAGCAAAGTTAAACAATATCGTAGGAGTGGTATGTAATGGGTTATTTAGCGCACAGCACGCTGATATCTTACTGATGGCAACGGCAGATGGCGTAAAAAAATTGACAGCCAACTAAGTTACTAGCAAGTTAATGGTTATCAGCAATGTTGTCACACAACAAAAAAGACCAAGTCACGATGACTGGTCTTTTTTAGTTTATAACCGATTTAGTTTATAACTGATAATGGCAAGCTTGATGGCAAGCTCATTAGTGCATGTATTGACCGCCATTTATATTGATGGTCTCACCTGTGATATAAGCAGCGCCATCGCTGACCAAATACACCACGGCAGCGGCAATCTCTTCCGGTTGGGCGAGACGACCCATTGGGATGCCTGCTTTGATGCTTTCCATCACTTTTTCCGGCACCGCCATCACCATTTTAGTACCCGTATAACCCGGTGCAACCACGTTAACGGTCACCCCAGATTTAGCGCCTTCTTGTGCCAACGCTTTACTAAAGCCGATGATACCTGCCTTGGTGGCGGAGTAGTTGGTTTGCCCAAACTGACCTTTTAAGCCATTAATTGAGCTAATACTCACAATACGCCCAGATTTTTGCTCAAGCATTTTGTTAAAAACGGGTTGGGTGACCGTGAATAGTGATTTTAAGTTGGTATCAATCACCTCTGACCATTGCTCATAAGTCATTTTTTTGAAAGTCGTATCACGGGTGATACCTGCGTTATTTACCAACACATCAATGTGACCTGCTTTTTCAATTGCATCAACAATGGCTTTGGTGGCGGCTTCATGGTCAGTGAGATTGGTCTCAACAAAGGTGAAATCGCTGGCATTCAAGCCTTCTTCTTCTAACCAAGCTTCGCCGCGGTTGACCGTGCTATCCGCTTTAGGGGTGTAAGTTGCAATGATGTGATAGCCAGCTTGGATTAGCGCATGACAAATAGCGGTGCCAATACCACCTAGCGCACCTGTTACGAGGGCAATTTTTTTATTTGCAGTTGGGTTGTCGGTTGTCATCACAGTACGCTCCTTGTTGGTTGTGATTGTTGGTTGTGATAAAAAATTCAATGATTTAAATAGTTTATAGTATAAATGTGTTGGTTTTTTTACAATTGAACATGCGGCTGAAAAATCAGTCACACGCGATTGATATCAGGGTCACAAAAAAAACTATAGACCGAATATTCACATAAATTTATTGACTTTTACTTCCTTGTTTTTTTCATCATATATGAAAATTTGATAACTACCAATATTTTTTACGTTTTTATTTCTATGACAAACATTTTGTTACGCGCAAACGAGTATTTATAGGTTTGTGTGCTAAAAAAATTTGCAACAATAGCGGTTTGTGCTAGGCTATAAGGATAATTTTAAACAATGTAAGGTTGAGCAAAATACCCCGTATCAACTGCACTTAATCAAGCCTAAGTGCTAAATCTCCCGCTTGATGGTACAAACTTGGCTTAATTGTACAAACTTGATTGGACAAGATTGATTGTATCGATACGCAAGCGTGAATGCTTAGTAATTTTATATACCACGATGAGCTGGGTCTGTTTATTTAGTCTGTTTATTTATTTGCCACACGGAAATTAGAATGCCGCAACTCTTACCGACGATAGAACAAATCGCTGTATTACAGCAAGCTAGTAATTTTGGCTATCAGTATTGGCAGACTAAAACAAACGTTGCACAAAGCTTTTTAAAAAGCTATCCGCTTACCCAAACGCTCGATGTCCAGCATATCAAAGATTTAATACGCGATTATACGCTAGATGAAGATTACCAATTGGCGGATGAAGCAAGCGTGATGCGGGGGCTGCGTCATCTACGTAATTTGTTGATGATGCGCTGGATTTGGCAAGATGCATTAAATCTGATTAGCCTAGAGCAGCTGACATGGGAGCTATCAAAATTTGCTGATTATTGTCTCATCTTTGCCAAAGACTATGTGTATCAAGATTTAATCAATCGCTATGGCGAGCCGTATTTTTTTGATGAAAAAAATAAACCACATAAGGATGATTTAGCCATCATCGCCATGGGTAAAATGGGGGCAGAAGAGCTTAACTTATCAAGCGATATTGATTTGATTTTTGTTCATCAGGGGCAAGGTGAGACGGTGGTTGACCCGTTAAAAAACAAAGGGTCAAAAGCTGCTAAATCCATCGACAACAAGAAATTTTTTACCAAATGGGGTCAAGGTATCATCAATCTGCTTGATAAAAACACCCAAGACGGTTTTGTATTTCGCATTGATATGCGCCTGCGTCCTTGGGGCGATGGCAGTGATTTGGCAATTCATTTATCGGCACTGGAAAAATATTTCGCCCAACATGGACGGGCGTGGGAGCGATTTGCTTGGCTAAAAGCCAGAATCGTCAACCCTGTCACCTTTAGCGATAGCTTAACAGCCCTTATCAAGCCGTTTGTATTTCGTTATTATGTCGATTATAGTGCCTTTGCTGCCCTACGTGAGATGAAATCACTGATTCAAAACCAAGTCGAACAACGTCAAGATACGGACAATGTGAAGCTTGGGGCGGGTGGTATTCGTGATATTGAATTTATCGTGCAGTCGTTTCAGTTGATTTATGGCGGGCGTGTCAGTGATATTAAAGTAAAAAACTGCCTACAAGCGATGAGCCAACTAGAAAAACATGGCTTTATCGATGCTGTGACCTATGAGCAATTGGCACAAGCCTATCGTTTTTTACGCAGATTAGAGCATGGTATCCAAGCCATCAATGATGAACAAACCCAGCGACTACCACAAGACGCCATGCAGCGACATCAGCTGGCCCAAGTATTGGGGTTTGCCGATTGGGCGGCTTTGTTAGCCAAACTCAATGAATACCGCCAAACGGTAAAAATACCTTTTGACGAGCTAGTCAGTGATCGCCAACAGTCTGATGAACAACTGCAAGTGGATCATCAGCACAATTTATCTGAGCTTGAGCAAAAATTAAGCGCTGAGAATAAAGATAAATTAAGCCAGTTTTGGCAAAGTAAGCTCATCACAGGACTCAGTGAAGAAGCCAAGACTCGCCTAAATGCTGCCTATCCGATTCTAATCAATGGGTTGTTACATTCTGATTTAAGCGAAGATGCAATCAATGTGGCGTTACCTAGAATGTTGACATTGCTAGAGGCGGTAAGTCGTCGGTCAATTTATTTGGTCATGTTTGCCGAAAACCCAACGGCAGCCGCCAAATTGATTCCCATGCTAGCAGCGAGCCCTTGGATTGCGAGCGAATTGGTCAGTTATCCCGTGCTGCTAGATTCATTTATCCGTGAAAAATACCGTCATTTACCTGATAAGGCAGAACTTAGTGACATTCTGCGTCAGCAGTTGTTACGGGTAGAACCTAATGATGAAGAAGGGCTACTCAACGCCTTTCGTTTTTTCAAAAAAACCCAAGTCTTGGCAGTGGCGGCAAGTGATGTGTTGGCGGATAGACCGTTGATGAAAGTCTCTGATTCACTGACCTTTATCGCTGAAGTGGTGCTTGAAAAAGCGTTGCAACGGGTATTTGGTGAATTGGTAAAAAAACATGGCTATCCTGTCAATGCCCAAAACGAGCCTGTGAGTGAAGCGCATAATGGCTTTGCGATTATCGGTTATGGTAAGCTTGGCGGGCTTGAGATGAGTTATAGCTCAGATCTTGATCTTGTGTTTATTCATGATATTGATGAAGAAGCGATGACGCTCGGTGAAAAACCCATCAGCGGTATGAAGTTTGCCGCCCGCCTTGCACAAAAACTGATGAATTATTTGACCACCCAAACGCGCGATGGCCGTGTCTATGAGATTGACATGCGCCTGCGCCCCTCGGGTCAAGCAGGTATGATGGTGGTATCTACCCATGCGTTTGAACTTTACCAAATGCACAAAGCTTGGGCGTGGGAACACCAAGCGTTGGTTCGCGCACGTGCCATTTGCGGGGATAACCGTGTGATGATGCGATTTGACCAGATTCGTAAAGAAGTGTTGTGTCTGCCGCGTGATAAAGACAGTGTTCGTATCGAAGTATCCACCATGCGGCATAAGATGCAAGACCATTTGGGCAGCAAACCGCACACCAAGCAGCAAGGATTATTCCATCTGAAACAAGATGCAGGCGGATTGGTTGATATTGAGTTTATTGCCCAGTTTGCTGTCTTGGCGTATGCCAATCGTTATCCTGCGTTGGCCATTTGGAGTGACAATGTGCGTATTTTTGAAGCGCTCGCCAAAACAGGTATTATCGAAACCGAAATATGCCAACAGCTAACGCACGCTTATCTTCGTATCCGCAGTATGACACATCAGTTGGCTTTGGCAGAGCAGCCGATACTGGTGGATGAAGCCCAGTGGCATGAACTGCGTCATTTTGTTGATGAACAATGGCATCGCTTGATTGGACAGCGTCCAGAATAGATGTAACATCACTTTTTATTTCAAACAAAAACTTTTATTTCAAACAAAGTACTTTTTATTTCAAACAAAACACTAGGAGTAATCAATGGCAACAATTCCCAGCATGGCAGACCGTGATGGTTTTATTTGGATGGATGGCAACATGGTAGACTGGCGTGATGCCAAAATCCACGTATTAACCCACACACTGCACTACGGGATGGGCGTATTTGAGGGGGTGCGAGCCTACAAAACCCATGATGGACGCACGGCGATTTTTCGTCTAGAAGACCATACCCAGCGCCTGCTAAATTCCGCTAAAATTTTCCAGCTTGCTGTCCCCTATTCGTATGAAGAAGTATTACAAGCACAAAAAGCCGTGGTACGTGAAAACAACCTTGAATCGGCATACCTTCGCCCATTGATTTGGGTCGGTTCTGAAAAATTGGGTATCGCTGCCAAAGATAATAGCATTCACACCATCGTCGCCGCTTGGGTTTGGGGCGCTTATCTGGGTGAAGAAGGCATGGCAAAAGGTATCCGGGTAAAAACCTCAAGTTTTACCCATCACCATCCAAACGTCACCATGTGTAAAGCCAAAGCCGTCAGCAACTACCCAGTATCTATCATGTCAAACCAAGAAGTTACCCGTCATGGCTATGATGAAGCGGTATTGATGGATACCCAAGGCTATGTTTGTCAAGGCTCAGGGGAAAACTTATTTTTGGTCAAAGACGGTGAGCTGCATACCCCAGATTTGTCAGGGGGGGCATTGGACGGCATTACCCGTCGCACGGTGATACAGTTTGCACAGGACTTGGGCATCAAAGTGCATGAGCGTAGAATCACCCGTGATGAATTTTATATCGCGGATGAAATCTTTATGACAGGTACTGCTGCTGAGATTACCCCAATTCGTGAATATGATGACCATGTCATTGGCTGCGGCGCGCGTGGTGAAATCACCGAAAAACTGCAAAGTCTGTTTTTTGATGTGGTGCAAGGCAAAAATGATAAATACGCGCACTGGCTCAGCTACGTGGATGAATAATCGGTAAAATTGTAGCTACGTGAAAATAAGTAGATAAGTGAAAATAAAAGGATAGTTATGTTAAAATGACTATCCTTATTTTTTGAAGAATTATCGGTACTTTGGAAGTGACATGACAACATCGAGTGCAACCACCCCGCTTAAACAAATTATTTGTATCAAATGGGGTACCAAATATGGCGCAGATTACGTTAATAAACTCTACGGGATGGTAAGCCGTAATATCACCCCGCCGTTTCGCTTTGTTTGCTTTACCGACAATACCGATGGCATTCGTCCTGAAGTAGAATGTCAGGATTTGCCGCCTAGCGATATTGTGATGCCTACCAATACCCTTGGTAAATGGCCTAAGTCACGGCTTTGGAATGCACAGCTTGGCAATGTCACAGGAACGGTATTATTTTTAGATCTTGATGTAGTCGTAGTGGGTAGCCTTGACGACTTTTTTAGTTTTGGCGATGACGATCAGACGGTGTTATCTTATAACCCAAGTAACCCTTTAGAGAAGCTAGGTCAAACCTCGTGTTTTCGCTTTAAAGTCGGTAGTTTGGTTAGTTTGCTAGAAAAATTCCGTGCCGATCCACAAGGGGTGGCGGATAAATATCGCTTTGAGCAGCGTTTTGTCACTCGCAATGCCCCAGGTGGGGTTAAGCTTTTTCCCAAAGAGTGGGTGGTGCATTTTCGCCGCAAATGCCGCCAGCCATTTCCGCTAAATTATTTTATCCCGCCAAAACTGCCTCATGATGCACGCATTATTATTTTCCCTGGCGATTTGTATCCGCAAAATGCGATTGCAGGACAATACAACAAAAATTCTGCCGATAACGCTAAGGATCATTTAGGGCAATTATTCACCGCTGAAAAAATCAAAAAACCGATTTCGCATTTACGCCATTTTATTTTGCCGACTGATTGGGTGGCAACGCATTGGCGAGAATAGAGGATAAACTATGGCGAACTTAGACCAACCTATCAAAATATTTATCGGCTGTGACCCTAATAACAGCGACCTTGAGCAGATGATGGTGCTAGATTATAGCTTGCACAAACATACAAGCGAGCCTGTTGAGATTATCTGGATGCAGTTAAGCCGTGACCCAAGCAGCGTATGGTATTCCAATCCGCAAACAGGCGAGGGCTGGCATACCGAAAAATGGGCGACCCCGTTTTCGGGTTTTCGTTGGGCAATCCCCGAATATTGTGGCTTTAGCGGACGGGCAATTTATATGGATGCCGATATGGTTGTGTTGGACGATATCGCTAAATTATGGCAGCACCCGATATCCGATGAGGCGATTCTTGCGGCTAAAGGCGATGGCGATTTGATGCGACTGTGCACCTGCGTATGGGATTGCCAAAAAGCCAAGGATTATCTTGAGCCTGTCGCCCAGCTACAAGCCGATCCTGAGAGCCATAGCAAAATGATGGCAAAATTTAAAGCCAATCCGCAACTCATACAGCTCTACCAAGACAGCTTTAATTGTGTGGATGGCGAAGATTTAGCGATTGAGGATATTCGGATTTTGCATTATTCGGATATGGGGACGCAGTTTAGCCATAAATATTCCTTACCGCGCTTACAAGCCGAGGGCAAAACGCATTGGTTTGATGGGCAGATTTTGCCGCACCCTCGTCAAGATTTGGTTGAGCTTTTCGATACCTATTATCAAGAGGCAGTACAAGCGGGCTATAGTATTGAAAACTATCGCACTACGCCGTTTGGCGAGTTTCCAAAAAGAACTTATAAAAAAGGTTACAGAGGTAATGCGGTCACTCGTCCTGCGAAAAAACCTTCTTTATTTAGTCGTTGGTTTAAATAGTCAATAGAGAATTAAATGGCATTGGTACAGTCACAAAAAATCGTATTAGTGATTAATTCACTGCAAGGCGGTGGGGCAGAAAAATTTGTTTTGACCTTGGGGGAAGCCTTTTATCAGATGGGCTTTGAGGTGCATATTGTCCGATTTGACCCGATTGTCGAACATACATTAAGCGAAAATTTAATCTATCATCTTATTCCTTTTCGCAATTATCGACGCTTGCCGAAAGGTAAAATTCGGCATTTCTTTTTTGCTCGCGCGGTTGATGGCTATATCAATAAACATATTGGTCAGCCTGTGGCCATATTCGTGAACTTGTACCGTGAACATGAGGTATTTTATTACTCAAGGCAAAAAAAGGTGGCGTATGTCATCCATAATCAACTGAGTGAAAAATTAAAACTTGCTACCTTGCCGCCCAATCAGCTCTGTCACTTTCAACGAATTTATACCAAGTATCCTGCTATTTGTGTGAGCGGCGGGGTAGAGCAAGATTTTGTCCGTCAATTTGGTGAACCGACCAAAACCACCACGATTTATAACCCCATCGACCGTGATAACATCCGTGTATTAGCTGAGGCAGCTAACCCAGATTTACCCGCCATCACCCGACAGGGTTATCTTATCCATGTGGGCAGTTTTAAAGCGCAAAAAGGGCATGAAATCTTATTGCAAGCTTATGCCAATTCGGCACAGACATTGCCCTTGGTATTGGTGGGTAAGGGTAATCTGCAAGCGCAAATTGAACAAAACATTATCGCGCTAAACTTGCAAGATAAAGTGATTTTAACTGGGTTTCAAAAGAATCCTTACCCATTGCTAAAGCACGCCACAGGGTTTGTGTTATCCTCGCATTTTGAGGGATTTGCATTGGTGTTGGCAGAGTCATTGGCATTGGGCGTGCCTGCGATTAGCACCGATTGTCCGTCAGGACCTAGTGAAATTTTGCCGCCGCAGAATTTGGTGGCAGTGGCAGATATCCCTGCGTTAACTGAAAAAATCAACCAATTAATGAGCCATCCTAGCCAGTTTAACGTGCCATTTAACGAAGCTTTTTTGCCGCAAAATGTTGCCCGTCAGTATTTGGCATTTATGGGGGTTGGCTTTGAATAAATCCAAGCGAGAAAAGTGATGCTAAAAAATTATGTGATTAGTCTCGCTCATCATAGCAAGCGGCAAAGCCATATCCAACAAGAGTTTGCTAAGCAGCACATACCTTTTACTTTTTTTTCGGCAGTCACCCCTGATAAAAATACCCAAGTCGCTCAGCAACTGGCGATTGATATCACAAAGTCGGTATCTAGTGACACCGAAATTGCCTGTTTTTTAAGTCATGCTAGTCTATGGCAACGCTGTGTGGATGAAAATCTTGATTATATCGGTATTTATGAGGATGATATTTTTTTAGGTCAGCAGTTCGAGCAGTTGCTCCGTCAAATTGATGTTTTTCAAAGCCAAGCTATCGATATTTTAAAATTAGAAAAGGTAAGCCCAAGGGTGCATTTGGCTCATCCGATAGTCTTACCTCAGAGTAAACGGACGATTTATGAATTAAAGTCTCGCCATTTAGGCGGGGCAGGTTATCTGCTATCCCATCGCGCTTGTCAGTATCTATTACAATATATCAGAAACCTACCGCAGCTTGAGGCAGTCGATGTGATGCTATTTGATGTGGGGAAATACCCCAAAGCCCTGCCTGTATATCAGCTTGTGCCTGCGATTGTGATTCAGGAGCATCATCTATTACCGCAAGTTGCTTTGGCAAGCAGCCTACAGGCAACCAGAAGCCGAGAAATTAAACGACCCTTAACAAGGCTACAAAAAATCAAACGTGAAGTCCTGCGTGCGACACGCCCACTATATATGACCAACCTTACCTTTGAATAAACCTAAGGAGCCACTTGTGAGCTACAACCCCTCAAATATTATTGTGTTGGTTATCAACTGCTTGCAGGGGGGCGGGGCAGAAAAGTCAGTATTGACGCTCGCGGAAGGCTTTTATCAACTGGGCTATAAAGTCCATGTCATCCGATTTAAAGCCACAACAGAATATGAGCTTAGCCCACATATTGATTTTCATATTGTCAACTTTAAGTGGTTTAAATTAATCCCCAGTGATAGGCTACGTTACCAACAATTTGCCAAACATTTAGATAACTATATTTTAACGCATATTGGTCAGCCATGTTTGACGATTGCAAATTTGGAACGGGCGGACAAGGTATTAAGCTATAGCCAGTTACCCAATGTCATTCATGTGATTCGTAATACCCTTTCTCAAGAACTGAAATTAGCCCAAGCTCGCAATAAGCCTATGGATATAGCGCAGCTAACGACGACCTATCATGCGCAGCCTTGTGTGGCGATTAGTGAAGGGGTGGCGGTGGATTTTAAGGCGACCTTAGGGCTGACGAATATTGCCACGATTTATAACCCGATTGATAACAAACTTATTGAGGCGATGGCAGAGGCATACCCGCTAGAGATTGCGGAGTTTATTGTGCATGTGGGCAGCTTCAAGTACCAAAAAGCCCATGATATTCTGCTAAAAGCCTATGCCAAAACCTCGCAACGCTATCCGCTGTATTTGGTGGGTCAAGGCAAGCTGATGGCAGAAACCAAACAGCTTGCGGTTGATTTAGGGATTAGCGACAAGGTGGTATTTACTGGCTTTAAATCCAACCCCTATCCGTATATCAAACACGCTAAATGCTTAGTGTTAAGTTCTCGATTTGAGGGCTTTGGGCGAGTGATTGCCGAAGCATTAGCCGTGGATACACCTGTGATAAGCACCGACTGTCCGTATGGTCCTAGTGAGTTGTTACCAAGACAAAATCTTGTCCCTGTCGATGATATTGACGCCTTAGCCCAATTATTAGAACAAGCAATGGCAAATCCATCGGCGTTTGCCGTGCCGTTTGATGAGCGATTTTTACCCAAAAATATCGCTAACCAATACATTGAGCGATTCGTTACCTCTAATCTGCACGATACGGAATAAATGTAAACAAATCCTTAGAAATGGGCGAGTGGTTATAAATTTGCACGCCTTTTTGCTGATAGTTGTTGGCTACCCAATCAAACGACGGTACGATACGGTGGCTGATAGCCTTATCAAGTTTGGTCGGGGCAGCATTTTCTTGGTTTTCATAAAACCGTGGCTGCTGGCTATTGATTAAATCAATGCCATACAGATGTATCACTTGAAATCCTAGAGAATAAGCAAGCTGTAACGCCACCAACGCTACCGTTCCCCCTTCAACAAAGCCGTAACGAATATCCCAAGACACCCCAATTTTTTTGTTAATAGTATGATAAGGGCTATGTTTTAGGTGTTTTAGTCGGGTGCGTTTATTGAGTGTGACAGCTATTTTGCCTAAAAGGCTAGTTTGCTGAAGGGCAATCAAACTATCATCAATCGGCCTATCGACTGGATAGATGATATAGATATGGTCAGCATATTGAACTAAAAAATCGGGCGCATCTTGCCATAGTTGTTCTGCCACTAAAGCACTGATATACAGCGGATAACCCCCCTGATAATACTGCAGCGGAATACTACAGTTATGCTTAATAAAGCGTGGGTCGGTGATGACATAAGCCACAATTTTGTCAAATTTATAGTGTTCGGTCAGGCTAATACTGCCATTTACAAATATAACCGACTCACAACTAAGCAGGTCAATGGCATTGGTCTGGATGCTTGGGCCTGATGCCAAAATATGTACCGTCGTATCAGAGACTTTTGGTAGCACAAATGCAGGATTGACAATACGTAGGGCGATTGTCTGAGTAGATCGGGTAAATATCAAAGAATGATTGGCTACCACCATGCTGATTTTTCATCCTTATGTAGTTGTTTTAATGTGGTGAATGCGCTAGGTTGGTCATGCAATCTAGCAAACACCTTGAGTAAGAGTGTGGTAGAAAAAGGGTCTTCAGCGTAAAAATGCTGATACCGCTCACGCATATGTTTTAGTGTATCGTCCTTACCTAGCCTAAAATAGGTCAAACCAGCATACAGCGGTTTATGATGCGCGTACAAAATAGCAGATTTTTCCTCATCTAGGCTGGCAGATGAATGACACAGATACTGCTGGGTTTCGTAGACTTTTATCGTATTAATCAAAGTAATAATATTGAGTAGTATTGCCTTTCTAGTCGGTTTTGGATCAAAATCAATAAAGGTATCGCAGGCAGAGGCAATCCACCGTAAACTTAAATTATCCATCAAATAGTCAGTCTGCGTTTGCCAAAGATGGGTAAAGGTTTGAAAAGTTTTTTCAGGTTGAAACCGACGGCGTAATAATACAATCAGTATCGCATGATAAAAACTAAGTTCAGATTGTCCTATAAACTCGCGTTGCAACGTGGTTAAATGCGTGTATAAATTGCGAATACGCCGTGGCTCATAGTCCATAAGCGGGTCTATCGGTTCATCCACTTGGGTATCATCTAATAAATGAGGGTGGGCTTGAATAATCGTGTCAATGATAGAACAAGTATCACTATCAATCATACGACTTTTCATAGCCTCAATATTTTGCCCAGCATAGTGGTCAATAATTTGATTCGCGCCAAGGCGTTTTTCACTTTTAAATAATAAAATAAACTTACGATACCAGTTTACCATTTTTTATTATTCCTAAGACCGTAAGCTTATGTGAAATTTCTTTGAAGTTTAATTATCCGATGCTCAATTATCCATTAACTATTTAAGGCTTTACTATCAAAGGTTGAGTTATCGCCAATAATCCCTAATCCAGTTAGTTGGTAATACCTTACGATACCATTTACCGCTTTTACCCATGATGGCATCAGGTGGATTTACTTCACCATGAAAAATCACCATTTTTGCCCCTTTAGGCAAAATAGGCGGTTTGACAAAACTTAAGGGAAATGGCTGCACACATTGGTATTTAAAGCTCACGCACCAAGACGCATCCCAATATTCAAGGTGGTGATGCTCACGCAAATAATTGGATAGGTAAGCTTGCTCATGGCGCACTTGGCTACGAATTGTGTCAAAATTTTGCTCAAAATTTGATAATAAATTCGGATAAGTATGTTGTCCGACTTTAAAGCGATATACCGATGAATTACCCACCATGCGCCACGGTTTTTTCCAATCACGGATAATCACCACACTGTCATCGTGCTGCGCTTGGTAGCTAAAAAAGCAATCGATATTATCGACAATCACAATGTCAATATCCAAAAATAACGCCGTGCCTTTTAAATCGTATAATTCAGGGCTAAAGGTGGTCAGTTTTTTCCAGCCACGTTCAGGAATATTACTGGGTAAATTGAGCTCAGGAATTGGGTAGCATTTGACGTTGGCATCTATCCCTGTGCTATCATCGGTCAAACATACCATTTGAAAGGGCAATGTTAAATGTCTGTTAACCATATTGTACAGGCGATTAACGTACTCAGCACCATATTTGGTGCCCCATTTCATACAAATAATGTAACGGTTTTCATCGGGCAAAGCAGGCGCTGAAGTATAATTTGGTAAAGTCATAAGTAAATGATTATCATATTAAGTGAATGAATTGATAATATCATGATTGCCAAGTTTTGGATAACGCTGGCGAACCGCTACTGCGATAGATGGCTTGGCATTATAAATAACCGGAAATCCTGGCACACGTTTAAAGCGCTTATAGCCCCACATGTATTGACTGGGGAAACGGCCAATCATCCGCTCGATGGCGTGGTTCATCGCGGTTGTTGCTGTCACCATGTTTTTGTCATACAAAGCGGGGTCAGTTAGCTCATCACAATAAATATCAAAACCTTGTCCATCGTCACGGCGTACACAGGTCAAACCTACCAAGCTACACTTTGTTTTACTGGCTAATTTGCTAGCTAAGGTACTGGTCAATGTCGGAATGCCAAAAAACGGCACCACTTCACCGCCAGATGGGTCAGGGACATGGTCAGGCAATATGATACTAAAACCGCCTGCTTTTAGGGTTTTAAAAATCGCTTTGACCCCAGTGGCATCGGTTGGTACCAAAGTTGCATTTATTCGCTGACGCCCTTGTAGCACAAACTGATTGGCTTGTTCACCTTTCACGGGTTTATACATGATGGTGGGTGCACCAAACTGGTTGAGCCACGCATTCATGATTTCCCATGTCCCCAAATGCGGTACAATTGCAAGCATGCCATTGGGATTTTGTAAGCCTTGCATCAAAACTTGTTGATGATGCACGGTATGAATTTGTTTGACCGACCATGCAGGTGGCATCGCCCAGCTTTTAGCCGATTCCACCATGTTTTTGCTTTGATTGGCAATACAAGCTCTAGCAAGCTGGTCACGCTGGGTTTCGGTGAGTTCAGGATAGACAAGTCGTAAGTTAGTATCTACCGTTTTCATGATACTTTTGTCACGACGAAGTGAAATGATAAAGCTTGCGATATGTGCCAATAGATATAGCATCCACATTGGCACATATTTGAGGAGAGTAAAGGCATTCATCTAATTAAAGGTGTCAGCTTGATTAAGATTGTGGCGCTTTACTGTCTTTTTCGCGTATACGGATACCCAATTCACGCAGTTGTTTGCCATCCACAGGTGCAGGGGCTTCAGTAAGCGGACATTCAGCTGTTTTGGTTTTTGGGAAGGCGATGACGTCTCGAATCGATTGTGAGCCTGTCATTAGCATAATTAACCGGTCAAGACCGAATGCCAAACCACCGTGCGGGGGTGCACCGTATTTTAGCGCGTTAAGTAAGAATGAGAATTTCTCTTCGGCTTCGGCTTCAGAAATACCCAAGGCTTCAAATACCGCTTTTTGCATATCCAAAGTATTAATACGCAGTGAACCACCACCGATTTCAGTACCGTTTAATACCATGTCATAAGCGATAGATAGCGCGGTTTCTGGGTTGTTTTTCATCGCTTCAACCGTGCCTTTTGGCTTGGTGAAGGGATGGTGAACCGACGTCCATTTACCCCCCAGCCCATCACCACTGTCGGTTTCTTCAAACATCGGGAAATCCACCACCCAAAGCGGCGCCCATTCTTGTGTCAGCATATTTAGGTCTAGACCCAATTTGACACGCAGCGCACCCATGGCATCATTGACGACCTTGGCTTTATCCGCACCAAAGAAGATGATATCACCGGTTTGCGCCTCAGTACGTTTAATCAGCTCGATTAATACTTCATCGGTCATGTTTTTGATAATCGGCGATTGTAGACCTGATTCTTTATCGACACCGTTGTTGATGTTGCTCACATCGTTGACTTTGATATAAGCCAAACCTTTTGCCCCATAAATGCCGACAAATTTAGTATATTCGTCGATTTGTTTACGGGTGAGGTCGCTACCCTGTGGCACCCGAAGCGCCACCACACGACCTTTTGGGTCTTGAGCAGGGGCTGAGAATACTTTAAATTCCACAGACTGCATGATATCAGCCACGTCAATTAACTTCATAGGAATACGCAAGTCTGGTTTGTCAGACGCATAGTCACGCATGGCTTCAGCGTAGGTCATACGTGGGAAGGTATCAAATTCAATGTTCATCATGGTTTTGAACAAGTCTTTGGTTAATCCTTCGGCAATGTTCATGATATCTTCATCACTTAAGAATGAGGTTTCGATATCGATTTGGGTAAATTCTGGCTGGCGGTCAGCACGTAAGTCTTCATCACGAAAACATTTAGCAATTTGATAATAACGGTCAAAACCTGCCACCATCAATAACTGTTTAAATAGCTGAGGCGACTGTGGTAGGGCATAAAACTCACCATTTGACACGCGGCTAGGTACCAAATAATCACGCGCGCCTTCTGGGGTGGCACGGGTCAAGATAGGGGTTTCTACATCCAAGAAACCTTGGTCATCTAGGTAACGGCGAATGGTTGATGTCGCTTTGGCACGAAACTTCATACGCTCTTGCATCTCTGGACGGCGCATGTCTAAAAAGCGATATTTTAGGCGCAGTTCTTCAGAAACGTTGGTAAACTCATCATTGAGGGGAAATGGCGGCGTCTCAGAAGTGGCGATTGTTTCGATGTCTTTGGCCAATAATTCCACTTGACCGCTGGTCATGTTTTTGTTTTCAGTACCGGCATAACGCTGACGCACACGACCGGTGATTTTGAGCACATATTCAGAACGCGCGCTATCTGCTGTAGCGAATGCTTCTGGCGTATCTGGGTCGATGACCACTTGCAGTAGGCCTTCACGGTCACGCATATCCAAGAAAATAACCCCACCGTGGTCACGGCGACGATGCACCCAACCGCAAATAGTGATGGTTTGGTCGTTTAAGTTTTCGGTGACAAGCCCGCAATAGTGTGTACGCATCATAATGAAGCAATCCCAATATTTTTCGTAATGTAAGAAGTAGCAAAAATTTTTATAAACGAATATTATGCCTTGTTTACTCAAATTTCACAATATGAAACACGGTTTATCATGCATGTCTACTAGTCATGCCTGTCACAGACATTTCGCGAATATTGTGTGGATGAGCGATTGAAAACAGCAAAATAAACGCTATATAAAACCCATTGTGTGAATTTTTTTCCTTAATTAGAGCCCTTAATTAGAGAGTTATTATGCTATTTCAAAATGCCAAACATCCGGTTGAAATGAAAGTCACCCATTTAAATAAAGTCAAAGCCCAGCGCAAACAACAATTACAATTGCAAATGGTGAATGATAAAGGGTTAACATCACTCATCAGCCGCGCATTTACCGACTTGAAGAAAAAAGAAAATACCAAAAAAACCTCAAAATTTGGTCTGTTTAAAAATAAAACCGCCAACAAAAATTGTTTTGTGCTGGATTTTCATGGGGATATAAAAGCCACTGAAGTACAGCAACTGCGTGAAGAAATCAGCACGCTATTGACGGTTGCGCAAGCTGAAGATGAAGTCATTGTGCGCCTTGAGTCCTCAGGTGGCATGGTACACGCGTATGGCCTCGCTGCTGCCCAGTTGGCACGTATAAAAGAAGCAGGGCTACACTTAACGGTCTGTATTGATAAAGTCGCCGCCAGTGGTGGCTATATGATGGCGTGTGTGGCTGATAAAATTTTGGCGGCGCCGTTTGCGGTGGTGGGCTCGATTGGTGTGGTGGCACAAGTGCCTAATTTTCATGATTTATTAGAAAAACATGACATCGATGTCGAAGTATTTACCGCAGGTAAATACAAACGCACGGTAACCGTTTTTGGTGAAAACACCGAAGAAGACAAACAAAAATTCCAACAAGAACTGGAAGAAACGCACAAACTATTTAAAGACTTTGTGCGTAAATACCGTCCAAGTTTGGATGTTGAACAAGTGGCAACCGGTGAACATTGGTACGGTGAAGATGCGATAACGCGCAATTTGGTCGATGCCCTGCAAACATCGGATAGTTATATCTTAGAAAAAATGACAGATAGCGAATTGTATGCCATTCAATCTCGCCAAAAACCGACCATCGCGCAAAAGCTAGGCATCTCGCAAGCGGCACAAGCGGTGGTAGCGACAGCGATTGATAAACTACCAGATGCCTTGGCAAAGTTAGAAAGCGCTAAAATGCCGATGGTCAAAAAATAACCGTAAGATAAAATAATAAAAACCTGTGACAAAAATCTGTGATAAAAACCTGTGAGGCTTGGCAGGTTTTTAATTTTTAATGGCGACACATTTGGGCGTATAACTATGAAACTATTTATGTTAAAAATCGGGGCGCGTCCCCAAGGACGACTGATTGAACAGCATGATGTGATGTTTGTGATTGCAAATAGCCTAAGTGAAACAATTGAGAGTGTCAATCAGCATTGGCCAGCAGTCAAAAACAACTGGCACTTAGACGCATGGCGAGAAGTGAAGCGAGTGGGTGATTATCAAATTTTGTTGTCGAAAGACAGCTTGTCAAAAGATGGATTGTCGAAAGATGGATTGTCAAAAGATAAAGCGCTTGCAGATAACATATTTGCAGATGATAAGGTAGATAACAAATTAGATAGTCAAGGCAAACAACTTTATTTTGTCAATTTAGGTGGTTATCTACCAGGTCAATTTGAAGAGTTCCATTATAAAACACTTGTGGTAGCCGAGACGCTAGGTAAAGCAACGGCGCAAGTTAAAAAAACGGCATTTTATCAAGACTATACATTTGATAATGTCGATACCGCCAAAAGCGGCGTGGCAACCAGTCATGTTGATGATAAGCATCAACTAGACTTGGATGATATTCACTGTGTGGCTGATTTACTACCAAATGACGTGGCATTAACCATACAGCCATTAACCGAGCCTGAAAAAAATCAGCTACCTGACGATGCGCTGCATATTGGTTATTTAAGTCTCAAGCAAATCAAAACCATGATTGACTAACCGGTGATGCGTCTGATGGCGTATTTTGGTGCTGTCAATCATTGCCTTTACTCGGCTTTGCCTTTATAGTAGGCTCATTTTTAACTCGCTTTTTTTAACCCCTTCTTTTTATCTATAAAAGCTCTTTATAACCAATGAAACAAGCCACCGCCCTTGATATCCTTAAAACTGGTAAAAATGTATTTTTAACAGGCTCAGCAGGGGCGGGCAAGACCTATACCATCAATCAGTATTTGCATTATCTGCGCGCAAGGGATGTGGCGGTCGCGGTGACGGCAAGCACAGGCATTGCTGCCACCCACATGAACGGCATGACCATTCACAGCTGGGCGGGCATCGGTATCAGTAACGAGCTAACCGCCAAAGACATCGCCCGCATCAAAAAACGCACGGTGGTTGTGGAGCGCATTGAGCGCACCAAAGTATTGGTGATTGATGAAATCTCGATGCTGCATCGACAGCAATTTGAGCTCATTAACCAAGTGCTACAAGCCATCAAAGAAAACACATTGCCGTTTGGTGGGATACAGCTATTGGTTGCCGGGGATTTTTTTCAGTTGCCGCCGATTGGTGAGCCCCATGAGAGCAACCGCGATAAATTTGCCTTTATGGCGCAAGCTTGGCTGGATGCAGATTTTCAAATTTGCTATTTATCCGAGCAGCATCGCCAAAAAGCTGACAAAACAGCGGTGGCAGGCAACACCTATTATGGCTTGGATTTAAATGCGATTTTAAATCAAATTCGTAGCCAGCAGTTTACCCCCCATATCATGCCTGCTTTGACCGCGACGGCTGAGCATGTGCTAGCCGACAACCGTACCCGACTGTTTACCCACAATGTCAACGTGCAAGCCATCAATGAGCAAGAACTTGGCAAACTTACCACAGCGGCGCATACTTTTCGCGCTTGGGGAGAAGGCGATGAAAAGCTGGTCGAGACGCTAAAAAAATCCGTGCGCAATACCCCAGAACTGGTGCTCAAACTTGGCGCAAAAGTGATGTTCATCAAAAACAACACCGAGCTTAATGTCTCAAATGGCACCATGGGCAAGGTAGTTGATTTTGTTGCTACCACCCTTAAACAACCAAATAAACAAACAGACGATAGCGCATCAAAAAACAGCCCATCAAACAAGCACCCATCTGAGCCGCTCGATGAACAAGCGCTGGCAGCAGATGCAACTGCCTTGCTCGATGCCATTGAACAAGAACAACAAGCCGATATGGCAGACTTGCTAGATGAAGTCAATGGCGGTCAATCACAACAAACTCACCCCACTGATGAGGATAGGGATGAGGATGATACCGCCGCGACAGACACGGCTGATGACAAATTATCGGAGTTACTTTATCCCTTGGTTGAGCTCAATGACGGCCGCAAAGTCATTGCTGAATATGATTCATGGCGTATTGATGATGAAGACGGCGAAATACTGGCTGCCTATTATCACATCCCCTTGACGCTGGCGTGGGCGATTACCATTCACAAAAGTCAAGGCATGACGCTAGATGCGGCAGAAGTAGATTTGTCGAAAACCTTTGAAAAAGGGCAGGGCTATGTGGCTTTATCACGGTTAAAGCAGCTATCTGGACTACAATTACTGGGTGTCAATGAATTAAGCTTACAGCTTGATCCCCTAGCGCGCGGGGCTGATCAGCGATTTCAGGCGATCAGTGCAGAGCAAGAAGGTGAATTTTTGACGCGCAGTAAAAAACAGCTCAATGACCTTCATCGTGAATTTATCATTCAATGCCGGGGTACGCTGGATAAAGAAAAAATCGCTGCGTATGAAAATCGCGCCAAACAACAGCAAAAACTGATGGAAAAACGTCGCCATGCTGTACAGCAGCTGCAATCTTTGGCAGATGATGCGACAGGCGTTATCACCCCCACGGTGCTTGAAACCAAAGTGCTGCTGGATGAAAGTTTGACCATCGCAGAAATTGCGCAAGCCCGTAATCTCGCCCAATCAACCGTAATGGGGCATATCGAGAAAATTGCTGAGCATTTTCCCCGCGCCAACATAGCGCATCTACGCCCTGATGACGAATGGCTACAGCCGATTGATAAGGCGTATCAAAAAATAGCCAAACGTGATGACAAACGCGACAAAGATAACGATGGCAAAATCAAAATTCGCGCGATTGTCGAAGAGTTAAGAAACGCCTATTCTTATAATGATGTCAAACTTGCCTTGTTGTTTTTAAAACCACAGGGCAATTGAGCGCTTGTTTAGTAAGGAATATCCCTGATTGAATGCTTCTACCATCAAACCTTTTAACATCGCTATTAATGGCTTTGGTCGTATTGGGCGCAACGTGCTACGTGCTTATATCGAACGGTTTTGTCAAAATCCTTTACAATTACAGCCATTAAATATCGTCGCCATCAATGATATTGCTGAGCCCGCGACCCTGTTACATCTACTCAAATATGACAGTACCCATGGTCGATTATCTGCGGTCAGTAATATCCATATTGAATTAAAAACAGTAGATTTGGGTGAAAAACAACAGCATTTTTTGCTATTAAGCCAAGGGGAGTTTCGGCAAAAAATTGCATTGATACAGCAGCCCATTGCCACCAAATTACCTTGGGAAAAACTGGGCATCGACATGGTGCTTGAGAGCACAGGTCATTTTCGTAGCTATGAACAGGCGTCACAGCATATTATCGCGGGCGCCAAGCAGGTGATGATTGGGGCTGCTCCGTTTGATTATGTCGATGCCAGTATCGTAGTGGGCGTCAATGACCATGAGCTTAGCCGTGATAAAAAGATTTTATCCAGTGTGTCGTGTACCACCCAAGCGCTCGTGCCTTTACTGTATATATTGCACCGAGCCTATGGTATCGAATCAGCAATGATGACCGAAATCCATGCGGTGACTGCTGACCAAACCGTGCTTGACCAAGTGCACCGTGATTTGCGCCGTGCACGGGCTTCTGGGCATAACATTATCCCAACCACATCAAGTAGTATCGCTGCGGTCAATCGGGTGATGCCGCATATGGCAGGCAAGGTGAATGGGTATTCAATCCGCGTACCGACCATGGATGTCGCGGCAATTGATGTGACATTTACCTTTGACAGAGCCACGGATGTCACCGCTATCAATCAGCTGTTAAAACATGCCAGTGAACAAGATTTATTGGGTATCATGGATTATAGTGATGAGCCATTGGTGTCCAGTGACTTTATCCATGATGCGCATTCATTGGTGATTGATAGCTTGCAAACCATGAGTGTGGGGCGGCAATTTAAAGTGTTTGCTTGGTATGACAATGAATGGGGTTACGCCAATCGCATGCTCGATATTTGCCAAACCTTAGCGAAACTATAAACCTTAGCAGAGCTATAAAAAGAAAAAAATTATCAATTAAAAAAGGCGAAACCTGGTCAGTTTCGCCTTTTTTATGCCTAACAAAAATTAATGTCTAAAATGACGCATACCGGTGAACACCATCGCAATGCCATGTTCATCGGCTGCGGCGATGGTTTCGTCATCGCGCATCGAGCCACCGGGCTGGATAATCGCCTTAATCCCCACCGCTGCGGCATTGTCAATACCGTCACGGAATGGGAAGAAGGCATCTGATGCCATCACCGCACCCACAGGCGATAGACCAGCGTGCTCAGCTTTAATTGCGGCAATACGGGCTGAGTTGACACGGCTCATTTGACCTGCGCCTACCCCAATGGTACGCCCATCTTTGGCATACACAATTGCGTTGGATTTCACATATTTAGCGACTTGCCAAGTAAATAGCAAATCATCGAATTGTTGCTGAGTCGGCTGTACTTTTGTCACCACTTTTAAATCATCTAAAGTAATTAAGCCCAAATCTTGCGCTTGCACCAAGAGACCGCCAGTCACACGTTTAAAGTCAAACTGGGCTTGGCGCTCACTTGGGTTTGGTAATTCACCGCAGACTAACACGCGCACATTTTTCTTAGTAGATGTGACATCGAGTACACCATTAGCTACGCTTGGGGCGATGATGACTTCAACAAATTGCTGATCCACAATCGCTTTTGCTGTTTTGATATCCAGCTCACGGTTAAAGGCAATGATACCGCCAAACGCAGATTCTGGGTCAGTGGCAAAGGCTTTTTGATAAGCATTGGTTAAATCGGCATCCACGGCCACACCACAAGGATTGGCGTGTTTAACAATCACACACGCAGGCAAATCAAACGATTTCACGCATTCTAACGCCGCATCGGTATCTGCGATGTTGTTGTAAGATAGTTCTTTACCTTGTAATTGCTTAGCGGTGGCAATACTGGCTTCCTTTTGACCATTTACCTGGGCTTTTTCGACATAAAAAGCGGCTTGTTGATGGGGGTTTTCACCATAGCGTAAGTCTTGCGCTTTGTCCATTTGTACGTTAAAAGTACGCGGGAATTGGTCAGCCGATTCAAAGCTTTGCAGGCGATTGCCTAAAAAATTGGCAATCATACCGTCATAATGTGCGGTATGCTCAAATGCTTTTACTGCTAAATCAAATCGGGTGGTATCACTGATGCGACCGTTTGCTGTTAGCTCGCCCAAGATGGCTGCATAATCGTTGGGGCTAGTCACGATGCTGACATGGTCATGATTTTTTGCCGCGGCACGCACCATAGTGGGTCCACCAATATCAATGTTTTCGATGGCGTCTTCTTTGCTGACATTGGGGTTGGCAACGGTTTGGGCAAATGGATATAAATTGACAACCACCATGTCAATGCGGTCGATGCCATGTTCTTGCATAATGGCATCATCAGTGCCGCGGCGACCTAAAATACCGCCATGAATTTTTGGATGCAGGGTTTTTACCCGACCATCCATCATCTCTGCAAAACCTGTGTATTCTGCGACTTCAGTCACTGCTAAGTCATGTTGTTTGAGTAGTTTGTAGGTGCCGCCCGTTGATAGTAGACGAAAACCGTGGGTGATTAGACCTTCGGCAAAATCCACAATACCCGATTTATCAGAAACAGAGAGCAATGCATAAGATTGATTCATAATTGACTCGACTCGTTGACAAAAAAACACTGGGTGCAGAAAAAACAAAAAGTCAGTTATGACGAACTGACTGATTGACTTTCATACCCCAACTCTATAAATCCCTAAATATAGGGATATCTTATCATAAAACAGCGGGTATTTTTATCAATTATAATAATTGGTAGGTTTTGAGTTTTTTCCGCAATGTACCGCGATTAAGTCCCAAAATCTCTGCGGCTTTGGTTTGATTGCCGCGGGTGTGTTCAAGGACGACACTGATTAACGGTTTTTCAAATTGTGACAACATAAGCTCATAAAGCTGGGTCGGTTGTTGTTCTTTTAAATTATCGAAGTACTCTCGCACCACAAGCTCAATATGGTGAGCTAAGCTTGCGCTGGGAGAAGTTTGCGATGGGGTATGGGCAGGGTCTGGACTAGATGGGCTATCTGACATATTGGCATACTTGGCGCGATTTTGTAAAACAATAGAATTGGGCATAGCAGATTCTCAAAATAAATTTGCTGACAAATTTATCGAATAACTCGTTAGTTGATAGATTAAATAAAACTTAAATATATGGACGAATAATAAAGTTATTGATACTTATACTAAAACAATTATAAAAGCGATAGCAAGCGTAAGTTGTTTGTAATATGTAAAATTCTGCGATAAATACTGGGGGCGGTATGAGCTTGATTCAGCAACGCTGTAATCAAGCTAAAAACAATTTAATAAACCAGTTCAATGTTAGCGGCTTGGACTTTAGTTTTTGGAAAATCAATCCGCAATTTGACGGGTTTTATTTGATGCGGCATCAAATAGTTGTTACTGGCTTCCAGATAATGGCTAGGGGTAAGTAAGGTTTGCGCAAGTATGGTATTGCCACTGCGCAGCGAAACCTTAACACTCGGGTAGATAATATTATTGTCTGTGGTATTGGTCAGAGTAAATACCACGTCAGTCTGCCCCGCTTTTTTGGATGAATGGGCAAGCGCAAGCATCTGCACATCAATAAGCTCGGTATCAGCCAGAGGTAATTGACAGGCGGGTATTTTATGGCAAATAGTTGATAGCAGGGCTGTGTTTGTTGTTGACGTGATTAAGGTGTTGATGTTAAAAATAATATATTGCGCGGCTAACAAAAAGATTAATAGTAAACTGCCTAATCCCCAAATAATGCTCATATTAAAAATTTTTGCATTCGCCAATTGCTGCGAGGAAACTTGTTGCGACAAGCGTTCATCAATCTTTTGTTGATAGGCTAACAAATCTGCTTGTTGCTCACTACGAGTATCAATCGGAATTTGGTCAAAAATATCTGTGTTAAACACCCCATCCATGCCTCGCTTGGCGCCGGCTGTGTCGTCTGCTGCTTCGTTGTCATCCGCTTGTGCCATTAAGCTTAGCAGCCAAGCCTGCTCATCGCCTAACGTCTCGTTATCTTGGGCGAGGTCTATCGCTTCAACGGCGTCCTCATCGCCAATCAATACCTTGGGATTGCTATTTTTGGCTATGGGCAGTTGGTCAAAATTGTCTATAATCTCTAAGTCATCTATGGTGCTGTTTGATTTAGCATAGGCTGATTTTGTATGAGATTGTGACAAGGGATAGGGTGAGATGGGTTTAACGGGTTCATCGACAATGAGATTGCCGGCTTCATCAATACCTAACTCATCGTCAAATAAAATCTCCTCAGATTTATCATCGATGAGCGCTGAGGGCATCTGATTGCTTGGACTTGCTAGCGGATTGTTGTTAGTAATTTTTTGTTGTTCTAGCTGTTCAGTAGCTGAGAAAATGGTTTTGCAATAGGAACAACGAACGTACCCATTTTTAACGGCTAACTGTTCATCATTGATTTTAAATGCGTGTTGACAGTTTGGGCATTTAGCATTGTACAAATTCATCGCAACATCACTTCCCTTTTAGCATTTTTAGTTTGCGTCTTTGATTGTTAATAATGTCGTGTGTTAAATCATTTAATGACGAATAAAAAATAAAGTCAACAAATTTCCTATAATTTATGTTCACTATGCTGCTAGCTAAGATACTAGCTACGTTATTAGGCTTTGACGGGGAAAAGAAAACCTTACCGCCTTGTAAGGCTTTTTATACGAATTGCGACTTGTCCTAATCACGGCGAAAACCCGAGAGGCGATGCCAATGTCTATCTTCTTGCGCGCTAAAGGTAAATTCGCCATCCATCTCAAAATAAGACTGATAGGCAGCTTTTACATCTTCCACTTGGTTTTCAATCAGACCGGCCAACACAATGCTACCTTGAGATTTTAATAATGTCGCAAAATAAGAGGCAAGGCTCATTAGCGGTTTGGCTAAAATATTTGCAGTTATCAAGTCCACAGGCAAAATAGCCTGCTCTTTACAATAGTCACTAAATTGTTCAGGTAAAAAAGCCTGAAGCTGATCGGCTACCTTGTTGCGCTCGGCATTTTGATGGGTTGCTAAGACTGCTTGGGGGTCAATATCGACCGCGTACACCTGTTTTGCGCCTAGCAAAAGCGCCGCAATGCCCAAAATACCTGAGCCGCACCCATAGTCAATCACCACTTTATCTTGCAGCGGTTGTTCTGTTAGCCAATCGATACAAAGACGGGTGGTCGCATGATAACCTGTGCCAAATGCCAAGCCTGGATCCATGATGATGTTAATCGCATTGGGGTTAGGGGGTGACATCCATTTGGGCACAATCCAAAGTCCATTGGCACATTCAATGGGATGGTAGTTCTTCATCCACTCACGTTCCCAATCTTTGTCATCCACTCGGCTGGTCCAAACTCGCGTCGCCACCACATCATTGGCAATATCTTGACTCACAGTTTCCAGATTACAATCGCCATCAAATAGCCCAGTCACAATCACATCATCCCACAGTGGCGATTCACCTGGCAATGGTTCAAATAGCGGTTGGTCACCCGCATCATCTAAACTGATACTGAGCGCATCGGCTTCTAGCATCAAGGTTTCCGCCAATTCGGCTTGCGATTTTTCGCATTGAATATGTAATTGCTGCCAAGGCATAAAAAGTCCTTAAAAATAACAAATAAAATAATGAAAAAATAACATAATGAAACAATAAAAGGTGAGCGCGCTGGCTTGGTAGTATAAACGCATTCAGCCAAAAATGCGATGTGACTAAAAAATGAAAACGCCCATGTTATTGCTTGGCGCACCCAAGCCAAAACACGTAGCGGTAAGGACAAATAAGAAGGTTTGCCTGTTATCGTCTCTAAAACATTTCTTTAACCGATTTTTCTAACCAAGACTGCGAGCGCGGCGCTGCATTGAGTGGTTGGTTGTTATTGGTCGGGTCGCCGCCGTTATTAGGGGCATTGGGGGTATTAGGGTTGGTCTGCGTATTCCCCGGAGTAGTCGCCTCATTTTGGTAGCGATTGGCTGCAGGTGGGTTATTGCCAATGGTATCTTCATCGGTTTGTCTGCGCTCAATATTGTCATAGCGCTGTTGTTGGCTTTGTCCAAACTCACTCATTGCCTGTTGTTGCTGTGCCGCAAATCTTGCTTCTTGCTCACTTTGGTATACTTGTACCGCGCATTCACTACTATCTTGCGGTAGATTGTCGGTATCAACAGGTACATAGATGGCATTTGGACATTTTTCATTGGATAATTGTGATTTGCCGTTTTCCATCCATAGCCATTCGATATTGCCTGGCGCGATGAGATTAACTGGCGTAAGCTTTTGCTGCTTCATAAAATTAATCCACATTGGCAAAGCGCCATTACCGCCACTTAGACCTGTGGGTTTATTGTCATCTAAACCAACCCAAACAACGCTAACCACATTGCCACTATAGCCAGCAAACCACGCATCACGATAATCATTGGTAGTCCCTGTTTTACCTGCAAGATTGAGGTTGTCACCGAGTGATAGCGCCGCTTTGGCGGTACCTTGCTTGATGGCCTGCTGCATTGCATAATTAGTGAGATAGGCAGCCGTGGGGTTAATAACTTGCTGATTTTTTTGTTCCATGCCTTGAACCACTCGTCCTTGGTCATCAATAATCGTGCGAATGGTATGAATTTCATGACGCAAGCCACCTGTTGCCAGCACTTGATAAATCCCCAACATATCCATGGGCGATAGATTTACCGCGCCAAGCAAGGTAGAGGGATAATTGGGCAATGGGCTACTGATACCCATACGGTATAATTGATTTAAAAAATTGGGAATACCGACTTCCATACCCACACGCACCGCGGCTTGGTTATAGGAATTGGCTAAAGCGCTGGTGAGGGGGATAATACCATGACTGCCGCCACCGTAATTGCTGGGTGTCCATGTCTTGCCATCGGTCATTTTTAGCACAATCGGGCTGTCATCGACACTGCTTGATAAATTGTAACGACCCTGCTCAAATGCGGTTAAGTAAATAATCGGTTTGAGTAAAGAGCCAACTTGGCGCTTGGCATCGACGGCGCGATTAAACCCGGTAAAATCACGACTACTTCCCACCACAGCGAGCAGTTCACCGTTGTTGGGATTGGCACTGACTAGGGCAGCTTGCAAATTAGTGAGCTGTTTTGGATTACTTTTTTTTAACTGATTGACGCTTTGAATGACGGCATTGGTAGCGGTTTTTTGAACATTGGGGTCAAAACTGGTAAATATTCTTAACCCTTCGTTTTTGAGATCGTTGGCATCATAGGTACGGGTGAGTTCTCGTTTGACCACGTCTAGATAATCTGGAAAACGCGTTTTACCAATCACAGGATTGTAAGAAATGCTCAGTGGCTGCTGCACCGCTTCATCATATTGCTGTTGGCTGATTTTACCGGTTATCAGCATATTACTCAGCACCACGTTACGGCGTTTTAGGGCAGCCTCGGGGTAGCGTAGCGGATTGTACTGTGTAGGTCCTTTGGCAAGCCCTACGAGCATCGCCATTTGGTCGAGTCGAAGCTCTTTTAGCGGACGGTTAAAGTAAAACTGCGAGGCAAGCCCAAACCCGTTAATGGAGTGATTGCCATTTTGACCTAAGTTAATTTCATTCATATAGGCTTGCAAAATTTCACTTTTGCTGTAATGCATTTCCAGCAAAATCGCCATCACCGCTTCATTGGCTTTACGTTTGATAGTGCGGTCTGAGTTCAGATAGAAGTTTTTAACCAGTTGCTGGGTGATGGTGGAGCCGCCTTGGCGTGAACCGCCCATAAAATTGCTGTAAATCGCACGTCCTATCCCGCGGATAGACACGCCGTGATGCTGATAAAAACTGCGGTCTTCAGTTGCCACCAGCGCATCAATTAATGGCTGCGGATAGTCATTGATGGTTAAAACGATGCGGTCTTCATTGTTGTCTGGATAGATACCGCCAATAAAAATGGGCTCAACCCGCGCCACACCCGATGGATTTGGAAGGGTACTTTGTAATTTTTCAATTTGGTTGTCTTTAAGCCTGACCTTAATAATTTGCGATGGCTCAGTATCGTTGGCGGCAAATTTAAATTCGCGGGTATGAATATAGTACTCGCCATTTTTTTTGGTATAAGTGCCGGCATTGTCATAGTTTTTGTCAGGGGCATAGGTGAGTAAATTTAACCAATTTTCCAATTCACCATCGCTAAGGGGATTACCCACCGTTAACGTTAATGGTTGCGAGTACACTTTTGCAGGGATATTCCAGCGTTTGCCCTCAAATTTTTGGGTGATCACATTATCTTGGCGCATCAAATATAACCCAAGCAAGACCAAGCCGCCCAATACTGCCACCACAAAGATGAAGCTTAGGATAAACATCCCTTGTTGGTTTGAGTCATGCTGGAATTTAGGCGAGTTTTGGCGATTTTTAGCGGCAGAGATAACGGTTGAATTCATACAAAAATGCGTCACGATCAGGGGTATAAAAAAGTGCTTTATCATGACCCAAAATACGCCAAAATACAATGTAAACATCGTGCTATTTTGCCACGTTTATACAGGATTTTTGAACTTTAATACACGGTTTTGGAGTACAATAACAGTCATTTTTGGGTGAGTTAGGGTTTTTGCCCTAGGGGTTTTGATGATGCCAAATAATAGCCAATTTGGGGCAAAACAATCGGATATTGGGCAGTCGGTTGTGACCGATGCGCCTAGCCGTACGCTTGTTGAGGCGGATAGCAAATTTACTACCATGTATCAAGATGTGGAGCTGGTGTTGCCGGCAGAAGGGCATTGTTTTCATTGCGGCGACCCGCTACCGAGCCCGCCATTTTTTACCCATGTATTGGGTGAAGATCGGGCGATGTGCTGTATGGGCTGCCAGCTTGCTTCGCAAAGTATCATCGAGGCGGGGCTTGAGCAATACTATCTTGACCGCAGTGAAATCAATCGTACCGCCAGTCTCCCTGATTCGTTATATCAGCTGCAAGCGTATGACCACGATGATATCAAATCGCAATTTATTTACCATCAGCAAGGGCACAGCGTTGCTGAGCTGTCAATCAGCAATTTGCGCTGTGCTGCCTGTAGTTGGCTGATTGAAACCCAATTATATCGCCTTGATGGCATGGACACTTGCCAAGTCAACCTCACCAATCAACGGATGCGCGTGGTATGGGATGACAAAAAACTGCCGATTAGCCAAATTTTGGCAAATGTGCAAGCCATTGGGTATGATGCCAAACCCTATCGGCAAGATACCCATGAGGCGATGCTCAAGCGAGATAATCGCCGTATGTTGTTTCAATTGGGCATTGCGGCATTGGGTGCTATGCAAGCGATGATGTTCGCAGTGGCGCTATATTTTGGGGAATATTCAGGTATCGGCGTCAACGATCGGCAATTTTTACGCTGGGTATCGCTGTTTGTTAGTATTCCTGTGTTTTTGATTGCAGGGTTGCCATTTTTTCAATCGGCATGGTCAGCGATTAAAGCCCGCCAAGTCAATATGGATGTGCCGATTAGTATCGCCATTGTCATTACCTTTTTGGCAAGTTTATATGCGACATTGACCAACACGGGCGAGACCTATTATGACTCGGTTAGTATGCTGATATTTTTCTTATTGGCGGGCAAATTTGTCGAGCACAATGCCAGGCTAAAAGCTGCCAATTTAGCCAATGATTTGGTAGTCGTCGAGCCTGTGTTGGTGGCAAAGCTGGGTCATGAAGCGCCGTTAGTGCTAGAGAATATCGATGCCTCACAAGTGACGCTGTATGCCAGTCAATATAAAGACCTTTTTTATCAGTCACTTAGTTTAGACCCTGCCAACAGGGGTGATAATGAGCAAATGGTTTCGGCCCAGTCGCTAAAAGTTGGTGACATTGTCCGCATTGATGCTGGTAGCAGTATCATCAGTGATGGTATTTTGCTGTCGGATAGTGCCACGGTGTCCGAAAGTTTATTGACCGGGGAGAGTGATTTAATCGTCAAACGCTTGGGCGATAACATTGTGGGCGGTAGCCAAAATGACAGTCAGCCGTTTGTGATGCAAATCACCACATTACCCAATGATAGCCAAATGGGCGTGATTGACAGGTTAGTGAATCGCTCGCTCAGTGAAAAACCGCAAATTGCCTTAAAAGCAGACAGACTGGCACGCTGGTTTGTCGCGCGGGTACTGGTGATTGCCAGTATGGTATTTTTGGCATGGTATTTTATTGAGCCGAGTCATGCCATTTGGGCAACGGTTGCCGTATTGGTCGCTACTTGTCCCTGTGCCTTGTCATTGGCTACGCCCATCGCATTAACCGTTTCTACCAATCGATTAGCGAGCCTGGGGTTTTTGGCGACGCGCGGGCATACCATTACCACACTCGCTGAAGTCACCCATGTGGCGTTTGATAAAACCGGTACATTGACGTACGGTCAACCCAATTTGATGGCGATTGAAACGCTGGATGTACCGTATGGTGTTAAACAAAATCCGTCAGTGGATTTTACTGAAGATGAAACCAAAAACGAAGATGAGATAAAAAACCATTTTTTAAGTATTGCAGCGAGCCTTGAAGTGGGCAGTCGTCACCCTATTGCCCATGCGTTATTGACAATGACTCGGCAAATGCATTTGCCGGCTACCAGCGATTTGGTACACATTCCGGGGGGCGGTCTGCAAGCCACGATTGATGGGCTAAGTTACCGTCTAGGTCATCACGGTTTTGCAGTGCAATCAGGATTAGATGATGGGTTACTGCCAAATCTGACCAAGCACCAAGCTAGCACCAGTGTGACCTTGTCAAGACAAGATAGCCTAAGCAAAAAATGGCAACCACTGGCGCATTTTTATTTTCATGATAAAGTCCGTGAAGGCGCCTTAGCTACCATTAAACACCTCAAAGACCAAGGCGCGCAGGTGCTGATGCTCACCGGTGACCCAAGTGCTCAGGCGTTTGAGGTAGCGCGCGAGCTTGGTATTGACACGGTTTATAAAGGTCTTACCCCGAATGATAAGGTACAACATTTAAAAGCGCTGCAGCAGCAAGGACACATCGTGCAAATGGTCGGAGATGGGGTGAATGATGCACCGGTACTTGCCGCTGCCAATATCTCAACCGCCATGGCAGGCGCGGCAGATTTGGCGCAAGTCTCCAGTGACTCTTTGGTGCTCAATGGTCAAATCCAAGCCGTGGCAAAAGCGCGTGAGGTGGCGTTCAAGACCGATCGCATTATTGCCCAAAACTTTAAATGGGCGCTCGGGTATAACTTTATCGTACTGATACCCGCTGCGTTAGGTTATGTGCCGCCTTGGTTGGCTGCGATTGGTATGTCATTGAGTTCACTGTTTGTGGTGCTCAATGCCTTACGTCTCAAACGCGCTTAATGGTGCAATTTATCAAAGCTTTATGCTTTTGGCTTACTAAAATCATACGCCGTGACTATTTGCGCGTTTTTGGTAAAATCGATGAAATAATAGAAGTATTTATCATTCTCATCAATCACCCGATCGCCGTTGGTATCGGCTTGGGTTGAGAAGTAAAAACGCTTGCTCTCAGGCTGCCATTTATAATGTTTAAAATATTGATTATTGGGCGTGAGTTTCAATAAATTTTTGCCATTTAAATCGCTTAAATACAAGGTAAGCTGCTGATCAAGATTGGTTTTATTGTCATCATCATCAGCTATCTCTTTGACTTCATAGATAAAATAGCCTAAAAGTAAGGTATTGCCGACTTTGACTGCCAATGGGCTGGTTGCTTCTTTAGCGGCTTGCGGTTGGGTAGGTGCAGTTTGCGTGATGGCAGCTTTTTTCTGCGCTGTTTTATCATCTTGGCTTAAATCTACCAAGGGCGTGTGCACCGCTCTTATCACAAAATTATCTTGTGGAAATAGCCGGTGTACTTGCCCGGTTTTTAGCCCTTCAAACACAATATTGTAAACACTGCTTTGAAATTCATACGCAGTAACTTCTTGAAAGTAACTGACGGGTGATTTTTTAGCATCACTGGCATCGCTTTCAACTTTGCGATTGATAGGCACTGATGGAATAATCGGATGCAGTAGGCTTGGCACACCTGCCAAATACACCGGAAAATCCATGCGTTTTAACCCGACTGTGGCAGGTGGGATACTAGCTGGGGTTTGGGCAATGATGACTTCAGGTACGTTAGACGGTGAAGGGGCAGTGTCGCTGGCTTGGTTATTTGTCTCAGGGGTAGGCTGGCAGGCGGTAAGTGCCAAACCTAGCCCCATAGCGCTCAAGGTGCTCATAGTGATATGTAATGGTCTAAAAAAATTCGCATCACGCCATTGATTCACAAAAGACATAGGGGTCTCCATTACAAAGATAATCAAATATACTACTAAAATGATAACACATGTACAATCTTTGGTCATATTATCGCATTCAGCGCTAAAACAGTATTGACTGTTTTTTTCTTGACGGGCTTCAAAGGTAAATAACAAAGGCAAATAAATTTGAAATAACCCGACACGGGGCAAAAGGCGCGTGAGTAGCTATTTCATAAATTTAGGTTATAATAGTCAAAATTTAGTTAGACGCTTGAATTTTTTGCTTTTAAACTTTCAAACTTTTAAGCATTGGGCGGCTAACTGGGCAGCACTATGTGTTATATATACAGTGTGTTATATGTACAGTGGTTTATGATTTATTTTCAAAAAGCGATATCTTACCGATTGCGAGTGCATGAATGTCGGAACAATTAAGTCTAAACTTAAATATCAAGCAGTCCGCGAGTATCAGTGACTTTAGTGGTCCAGGCTGGGTATCCATCATCGATGTGGTGCGCCAAATGCATGTAGGGCTATTGACGCAGCTATATCTATACGGCGAGCGCGATACAGGTAAAACCCATCTACTAAACGCTATCTGCGAATCCTTCCGTGATATCGACCAATCTGTTATTTATCTGTCGCTGCGTGAGCTGATAAATGCCAATATGGATGCCATGGTGTTGTCATCGCTAGAGAATACTACGGTGATTGCGCTTGATGATATGGATGCAATTCAAGGTCATCCTGAGTGGCAAGAAGCGGTTTTTCATCTGATTAATTTATCGCAAGAATACGGCAATAAAATTATTTTTGCCAGTCGTTTGCCTGTCAAAGCGTTAAATTTTGAGCTGCGAGATTTGCTATCAAGGCTTGCTCGAGCCGCGACTTTTCAGTTGCCAACGGGCAGTGATAAGCTTGATAGACAGCTGATTTTGGAATCGGTATTACGCCGTCGTCATTGGCACTTTGACCCGCGCATCATTGACTATTTGCTTAACGAAGGTCCACACCGCATCGGTGCGATGTTGGCAGTGTTAAACGAATTACAGCCGTTGTTTTCCAACATGGAACGCACCCCATTAAACAAAGTGACCAAAGCCAAAATTCAAGATGCGATGAACATCATTGATAATTTAACGCTCAATTTTGAATTGGCGGACTTTGATGAAATTGCAGAAAATGAAAATTTTTTAGATTTTTGACCGGGTTTGTCATAGGAATTGCGTGATAAATGGGTTAGAATCCATCAACAGTTTGATGTAAAACAACAGGATATCCTATGAATAAACAGTACTTATGGACGGCTGCCGCGTTGACTGCGGGCGTGTTAGCAACCACACAAACATTTGCCCAAGTCACCTTGAATGTTGCTGATAATACCGTGGTGACTGCTATTAATGGTCAAGAAGTCAAAAACGGCTTGCTTTCTAAGCCGCAAAAAACCTACAAACTTGAGCCAGGCAAACATGTGATTACTGCCAAGTACAATCGGTTGTACGAGCTGCGCGGTGACAATCACGATGTGTTACGTTCAAGCAATATTAGCGTTCCAGTAGAGCTTGCCGACAATCAAACGTATGTGCTGGATATGCTCGGTCAACCAGAAGACTATAATGCGGCCAAAGAATATGTCAAACAACCGACACTAGCGGTGCTGCAAGGCAAGCAAATCATTGCAAGTCAGCAAGCTACATCCAGCAGCAGTTCAAGCATTTTTAGCGGCTTGGGTAATGCGTTAGGCGGTGTGTTTGGTGGTAGCTCAAAAGCGGTTGAAGCCAATCAACAAACCATCAATGCCTTAGGACAATCAGGGGGTGCGATTCCCGCTATCAATCAACCTAGTAATCAATCTGGCAATCAACCTGTGACCACGGTCAGTTCATCGGATAGTCTTGATCAATTTATGCAGTTATGGTTGAGAGCAACGCCAGCAGAGCGTGATAAAATTCGTCAGTGGGTGCAAAAATAATCACCCAATGCGCCAAAAAAATGATGCCAAGTGCATCGTTTTTTATGGTCTTTTACCATTATTTACTTCTAGCATTAGTTAATAGATAAGACAGACTGTACTTCAAGCTTATCGACGGCTGGCTGGTTGATTTGTAGTTGCTGGATGCGAATACCTTGTTGTTCAAACTGATTAAATATATTGGTGATTACGCTGGCCTGCGGGTGACTAAAAGCAACTTGGATAGTACTGCCATTTTCGACCACTTGCGCATTGACAATACCCGATTGGCTAAGTATTTGTTTGATAGCATCGGCTTGACTGACTTGTTGGGTTTGGTTGGGATTGATGTTGCCTGCTTGACTGCGTAGCCAAAACACATCTGCCATGGTGTCATCGTATTTTTTTTGTGCTTGGTTGGCTTTGCTATGCAGCGTCCAACCACCGACACCGACCACAAAGAAAAGCAAGAACATTGCCAATATCAGCAGCGCAATCTGATCACGACGTGATAAATTTTGAAAGGCATGACCCAGAGGCGTGGTTAGTTTTTGCAGGGATTGGCTCAGTGAGGCGTGCGGTTTCATAAATTCATCTCAGTCGTAGGTTTAGTCTACCAATTCAATATCTATCATGGCAAGGGCACTGCCAGCAGAAGTTGGCGCCACTGCACTGGAAACCGCACTGGCAGTATTCGAAGACATTGCAGCGGGCATCGCGGCATCGACAGACCCTAGCTTGGCTTTAATCCCTTTGTTTACCATGTCATTGACGGCTTTGTTTAATGAATCGGCGCTTGATGACAAAAGCTGCAGTTGTAAGTGATTATTTTGAAAATTAAGCTGCTTGGCGGTCAGTTGGTACTGCTGCAATACCGGCTGTATGGACGATAATGTCTGAAGTAGGTTTGGCGTGGCTGATTGCTGGGTGGTTAATTTGCCAGATAACTGTCGTTGTAGGGTAAGTTTGCTACTAAGCGGCTCATTGGGGAACCACTGGGCATATTGCTGCGCCAGCAAAGTTGAGGCTTGTTTTTGTGCTTGGTTGTAGTAATACCAACGAAGCGCATCCACCACAAAGGCTGTCAGCAGCGCACAAACAGTAACTAGGGCGATGACTTTGGCATAAGGCGCAAGCGTCGTTTTACCTTTGATTATCGCAAAGTTAAAAAAATGTCTGACCGGGTCTTTGATTGGGGTAGGCAACAACTCAGACGATTCTATGGATAAATTAGGCATACTGGCTAATTGCTGGGCAACGGTTTCATCGTGAAAACCCGTTAAATATAGCGTTTCTAGCATGGGTAATTTGGTGAGTACCAGCGGTAAAAAACTAACCGCCATGCCGTGATAAGTATGGAGTTTTAATAGCTGGGTATCTGCATCTTGGTAATAGACCGCGCTTGTAGTAGGCGTAGCCCTCGTCTCTATAACCTTCGTGTTAGTACTCGTAGCTATGCTAGTATCAATTCTAGTATCTATTCTATTATCTATGGTCGGCAGCAATAAAAAATCTGGCAATAAAGCGATTATCTCAATACCCGCCAACGAGGCAGCATTGATCCATGAATGAATATCGGCAGCATGAAGCCCAAATAACGCGGGTAACTCGCTATTGCTGACCGTCGGCTGAATTTTGACTTGTAAATCTTCTACCGACCCAATACTGATATCTTCAAATAAATAGCGTCTGCCGGTGTCGCCCAACGCATTAAGCTGGCTTGCTGAAAGGGTAGGCTGGATGGTTAATAAACTGACACTAGGAAAATAGAGACAGGCTTGTAGCTTGGCTGATTGCATGGTTTGCAGATTGGCAAGGGTCGCAAGCGTTTGCCAATCGTCAGCCGTTTGCCAAGTCTGGGTAGTTTGTTGCCATAAACGTAAGGCAGCATGCTGAGTTGGCAACCAAATATGAATCACAGAAGTGTCCTACACAAAATTGACAAATTAAATCACCTTAACAGGTGGGAACAAAGCGTTTGATCTCAGCGGCAAGACTGGGTGCCAATATACCCATATCATATACACGCGCTTCAGCCAGTGCAAAACCCTCTAAGGGATCATCCGTGAGAATATGGGCGATTTTAGCAATGATATTCATATGACAAACCACCACCATGCAGTCGCCAACCAATTCGCCTAGCGCCTCCACTGCGATGTCTGCATCGTTATCAGGGGTGATGCCCTCATACGTGGTCACAGGCACATGGGGAAAAAATTGCTGGATTTGGGCAAGGGTTTGCTGGGCGCGGTTGTAAGGACTGACGATAAAATGATCGGGCTCAAAGTTTTCGGCAAGCCACGCTGCGGTCTGTGAAGCTTGGGCTTGACCCAGTGCTGATAAATTTCTTTCATGGTCTGGCAGGGTATAAGCGCCTGCATCGCCATGACGAACTAAAATTAATTGCATGTATTTACCTAAAAATATTTAAAGTTATGTTTATCAGTTATGCGTTGGTTGCACTTGATGCGGCATGACAAATTCCACATCACTTCTAAATCCTGCTTCCATTAAGTTTAACGCAACCCCGAGCGGCGCTTTGTCTTCATAGATAATATCGTGCAAGGCATGGGTAATTGGCATATAAATACCCGCTTTCATGGCTTTTTCATTCACCTGCTGGATAGTATTAATTCCTTCAGCGGTTTGCCCCAGTTTTTTGATGGCTTGGTCAAGGCTCATGCCACGCCCTAGCATATTACCAATCTGGTAGTTACGGCTTAAGGTCGATGAGCAAGTTGCATACAAATCACCCACGCCCGACAACCCCAAAAAGGTCAGGGGATTAGCCCCCGCTTGGACACCAAATCGGCTCATCTCAGCCAATGCACGGGTTAATATCATGGCTTTGGTATTTTCCCCGATGTCATAGGCAGCCGCCATGCCCATGGCGATGGCATAAATATTTTTGAGCGCGCCGCCAAGCTCGACGCCAATTAAATCATCACTGGCAAACACGCGAAAAAACGCACTGTGCAGCGCTGTCTGCACGGCAAGCCGTAGCGCTGCAGATTGGCTGGCAATCACGGTGGCAGACGGCATATTATTCATGATTTCTTTGGCGAGATTGGGACCGCTCATCACGCCAAAAGCCACATTGGGTAATTCATCCGCGATCACATCACTCATTAGCGCAAAGGTATCTTTTTCCATACCTTTGGTTAAAGACACGATGGCTTGAGCGCTGATAAAAGGCGCAATTTTTTGTAAAGTTTCGCGAAACGCTGAGCTCGGCACTGCCACAAAAATCAAATCTTTGCCTTTGACGGCTGCTTGCAAATCATGGGTAAATTGCAGGCGCTCATCAAGCTTATGGTCGGGCAAATATTTTTTGTTGATATGGGTTTTTTGCATCGATTTGACGCTGCGCTTATCGCGTACCCAAAGCGTAACTTCGCAGCCATTTTTGGACGATAAATTGGCCATTGCCGTACCAAAACTACCACCGCCTAACACGGCAATTTTGAGGGGCGCAGGTTGGTTGGTGAGCTGATTGTCTAAGTCTGTCTCTATGTCTAAGTCTTTTTCTAATACCGCTGTGGTGTCAGGCTTAGACTTTTTGACCGCTTTTTCAATGACGTCGGCAAACAGCTTACTGGCTTTTTCACGATTGACATTCAGCTTTTCTAAATTTTCACTTAGATTGGTTGCTAACTGGGGTTTTTTCATTGAAAATCCTTGAATCCACTTGTCCTGCAAATACTGACAACAGGGCACCCTTTACATGAGCAAAATATAAAAACGGCTACTTTAGCCGTTGGTTTGTGCCATTATCATAAACAATAAATGGTGTGACGTCTATCTTAGAACGTGGTGGAATCGTCGACACCGCTGTGCCAACATAGACAAAGGCAATGACTTGGTTATCAGCGGTTACATTAAACAGGTGTTTGATTGCAGGCGCATTGGCAAGTGGACCGGTGCGCCATACGGTGGCAAACCCTTGTGCCGACAAGGCAAGCAGGAGATTTTGCACGGCACAACTACTTGCTGCTATTTGTTCCCAATGGGGGACTTTATCATGGGGTTTAAAATCGGTCACACACGCGATAATCATCGGCGCGCGCAGCGGCATGTTTTCCGCTTTTTTGAGGGTTTTCTCGTCGGTTTCACCTTGTGCCATCGCGGCATTTTTTAACGCCGTGCCTAAGGTGTTGAGCGCTTGGTTTTCAAGTACGATAAAACGGTACGGGTTTAAATCCTTGTGATCGGGGGCAGATAGGGCGACTTCAATCGCTTGTTCGACTTGCTCGCGGTTGGGGGCAGGGGCGACAAGGTTGCCGATTGAACGGCGCGATTTGATAAAGTCTAAAATTTCTGAATTTGTCATTTTTATTCCTTAAAGAGGTGATTGATTAGCGTTGCCATATTATCCGCTGTCGCCGATTGCAGTTGTGTTAAACCGTCAATCACGCCTTGCTGATTATCCAAGGTTTTATTTTGGCTAAGTTTAAATTTGGCTTCAAAATTATGAATGGTCAATTTAACCCCCACAATCGCGCGGCACATGGCATTGATATAGTCACTTGGTGCATCACTTAAAGACCAAGGTTCATGACTGGGGTTAGTTTGTTTAAGTTGATGTTCAAAAAAATCCGTCATCGTCGCGACAATCTGCTGGATTTGACTTGCATCTGTGATTAGCTGCGGTGTCACCGAAAAAATCACCGATTGATAATTCCACGTCGGCACTTCTTTATCGGTCATCGCCTTGGTAGGATACCAATTTGGGCTGATATAATGACCTTGGCTGGTGAAAACAACTTTCCAGTTTTTAGCGTCAATCTTTACAATCGGATTGACTTTTGCCACATGACCCATCAAATAGCCAAGCGGATTTTGTTCATCTACTTGCCAAAGTAGCGGAGCAGGGCAAATTTCAATCGATTCGCCGTTTGATGCCATTATATTTGCTAATGGCGACTGAGCAATAAAATCTTTAACGGCTTCAAAATCGGTTTGGGAAAAATCTTTGGGAATATACATCGTAAAAGCCACTCACCTGCATAACAATTAAGGCTTTGGATTATTTAAATGGTCATATCTTCTTTTTTTATCTCATCCAAACGATGTTCCGCTTTGAGATATTCTTCTGATTGCATCTCTAACAGCCGTGAACGCGTACGCTCAATTTCAAACGCCAATTTTTGCCCATCATACAGTTGTAAAATTGGCTGTTCTGCACGTACCAAAAGCTTGACGCGGCGATCATAAAACTCATCGACAAGGTAAATAAAGCGCCTTGTCGGGTCAGCGATAATATCGTTAAGTATGGGCACATCATCCACCAGCACCGTGCTAAAATCATTGGCGATTTCAATAAAATCGCTGGCTGAGCGCGGCTGCATACATAACGCCCGAAAATCAATGTACAAGGTGTTTTCGGTGCGACCTTTGATGGCGATATCACGACCATTGATATGAATGGGGTCTTGGATAATGTGTTGGTTGTTGCTTAGCGCGGTAAAGCGGTTGGCAAGCCAGTGGATGTTTTCTTTGGTCAACGGAGACACGTAAAGTTCGGCTTGCTGCAATACGCGCAGACGGTAGTCGATGCCACTGTCAATGTTCATTACCGTACAGTTTTTTTCAACTTCAGCAATGGCAGGTAAAAAACGGTCACGGTGAATACCATTTTTATACAAGCCATTTGGCGCGATATTTGATGTGGCAACCAAGGTGATGCCTTTTTTAAATAGCATGGTAAATAAATCACCTAAAATCATCGCATCGGAGACATTGGAGACAAAAAATTCATCAAAACAAATCACATCCGCTTCATTATGGATGATATCGGCGACTTTTTGTAGTGGGTCTTGTTGACCTTGTAGCTTGTTGAGCTCGGCGTGCACCCGTTTCATAAAGTGATGAAAGTGCTGGCGCATTTTGCTGTCGGCAGGCACCGACTCAAAAAACATATCCATCATCCAAGTCTTACCACGACCCACGCCGCCCCACATATATAGCCCTTTGGGCGGCTCAGTACGTCTTAAAAAGCTAAACAGCCCACGTTGTTTGGCGCGGTTGTCCATGATTTGTTCATAGACATTATCCAAATAAGTCATCGCAGCGCGCTGCTGTGCATCTTCGCTAAACTCACCAGATTTTAGCGCAAGCTCATAGCGTTGTAGGGGTCGTAAATTTGAGTTGGGCATATTGTCTCTCAGCGTAAATTAAAAAGTTGTCAAATTTTCATTTCAACGTGCTTTGACGTAGGGGTATTCAATAAATAGATGCCATTAAATAGACTGCATTAAAGTGCCAAATAGCTCACGATGTCAAATACAGCAAAAATTTGAATCAAAAACACCCATCAAAAACACAAATCAGGAACTAGGATAAAATAAAAACTGCGTTATTTGCTACTTAACGCTTCAAGCAGCTGTTTTAATTCCCCTAATTTACCATGAAAAAAGTGCCCTGTATCGTCAATGATGTGCGTTTGAATACCAAAGTTTGCCCCAAATTGTTGTAGCGAGCTTGGCGTAATCACTTCATCATTCGCACCATAAATCATAAAGGTTTGTGCGGTGGGCAGTAGCAAATCTGAGGTGTCGTTTTTTTCGATAGAAGGGGCGATGAGTGCCAAATCCGTGATGTCAAAATCATCCACTCCCAAAAATGCGCCTTGTTCATTGACAAGCTGAGCAAGCTTGGCGGCGACAAATCCGCCAAACGAAAATCCGCCAATCCATAGCTTGCGCGCCTCGGTTTGGCTATGAATCCATTGCAGTACGGTTAACGCGTCTTCGATTTCACCTGTCACATTGCCATACTCGCCCGTTGACTGACCCACACCGCGAAAATTAAAGCGTACCACGTGCATGTTTTGGTCGCGGGCAAAACGATACATGGTGGTCACCACCTTATTCATCATCGTGCCTTCTTGCAATGGATTAGGGTGACAAAGAATGGCAACACGCTCAACCGACGCGGCGTTTGGGTTGGCAACACCCGTTGAGTCAGCTTGCCAAAGCGCGTCAACTTCAAGCTTACCGCAAGGGGCATCTATTAATTGCGAATGGGTTAATTGTGAATGGGCAGGTGAGCGCATAATCGTCCTAATCTCAGCAAAAAACTTTAAAAAAACCACCCATCATGCTAACCAATTTCACCCAAAATAGCTAGTTTGAAAATCAACAAAGCAGCCAATTGTTGCGCGGATTTTATGATTTGTAAGACCACTTGCGGCGGCTTAATTTTTACCACACACTAATACAAGCCATCAATCAAATTCTATTATGAAAATGGTGAGTTTACCTGTATTGTTGATAATTGATGAGAACTTTAACACCGCTATTGAAAAGGGACAGCCTGCAGATCATGAAATCATCTCTCAAACCGTCTTTATTAAAAATCACCCCATTAAAAATCACTACTATCGCGCTATTAGCAGCAGTGAGTTTATCTGCTTGTCAAAGTACACCCACTAATTTGCCCGTGTTACAGCGTGCGAACAATACCCTAGAAACTACTGGATTAGGCAAAAGCAAAAATACCGCCAAATTAAACGCGTTACGTATCGCAACCGAGCAGTGCCGCGGAAAATCGCCCATCGTGTTGACCGATAGCTACCAGTATAACGGCGTGTTGGATGAAAACATGGGACGCGCGGCTGACCAAGCCATAGGCATGATTGGCAGTGTGTTTGGTAGCAAAAAAACCCTTGCCCGCGATGATGATTATGAATATACCATCACCTTTAAATGTCCCTAATTGTCATAGTCAAATCATCTATCAATAAAAAAAGGTTAGGAACGCTCCTAACCTTTATTGTTTTTGTGTCACTGGCGATTTAACAAATGCTGATTGAGCTGTGCAATCACCGCTTTATCGCCTAACTGATTGATACTGTCACGAATTTTTGGAATCGGCTCGGCAGCCATCGGCTGGCTATCAAATAGCTTTAGCAACCGCAGTTGTAATGCTGGCTCACCTTGTTCAATAACAATATCTACGAGGGTAGGCACATCAAAGGGCAAATCCGAAGTTGACTGTGCCATTGCTACCGCATGATAAGCGCCATGTGGGTCTTGGTCGGTTACGATACGGGTATTTACGGCTCTATAAGCTTTTTCTGAGGTACCGCCTAAGACATTGATTTTGTGTAAACAGTTAAGCGCAGAATTATCTTGTAATTGTGCAATCGCAATGATGTCTTCAGCCTGCTCCTGCAAATAGGCGCGTTTTTGTGCCAGTGCCTGTAATTGCTGCTCAGTCAGTGGCTCAGCGCTTTCGGCTTTTTTTAAGTTGGCATTAAATTGAATTTCTGACATGGCTATCCCCTTGTTTATGTGGTTATTAGATAAGGGTTTTTTTTATAAAATCAAATCCACCGGTTAAACGAGCGCATTTTAATGACTATCAAGCTATTTAATCACAATCCAGTTACAATAAATCAAAATGACAAAAGGGCGTGCTATGTTAGTGTTAACAATAAATGCTGACCATATCAGTGTAACGTTGCAAGATAACCTATGGGACATTGGGCTTACGCTAAACGTAATTGCAGAGACATTGCACGCATTGCCACCCACCGAATTGGCATGGGAAACGGCAATTATGCGCATAGAAGATGCTATTTCACCGCTAAAGGCTAGATTGCCTAAAGATGAGTTATTAAAGGTGATAGGGGCAGAGGATTTACGCTTACTAGCGTTTGAGCAAGATAATAATGGCGATTATATTCGTGCTGAGATACTAGAAAAAGCTTTTGCGGTGCTAGCGGGCTATCGCTCACTGCGAGATTTGCCTGCTATGCCCAATGACCTAGCGTTTTATGCCAAGGTATTGCTATTACGAGAATGGGTACACCATTTGGATTTTGATAAGCTTTATTTGGGTTAATTGTCATCAATAAAACAATCGCCAATAAAAAACGTCAATAAAAAAATCGCCAGTACACAACAAGCGATTTTTTAAAAAGGTAGTTTAAGGCTGTTTTCAATACTTACTAACCGGTATTTCTTAAGCCTTGGGCAATACCATTGATAGTTAAATGAACCAAGTTAAGCGCTGCGGTATAAGACGTTTCATTATCGCTAGTCGTTTCATTGGTGGTTTCAGTGGTAGACCTTTCATCAGTAGACGCTTCATCAGCAGTCGCTTCGCGAAGTTGTTTTAATAAAGCGACTTGCAACCAGTTCAACGCATTCAAATATGGCAGGCGTAGCGCAAGTGAGCGTGCCAATGTACGGTTGTCATCCAGTAGCGTTTCTTTATTGGTCAGTGTCAGCAAGGCTTTAAGGCTGCGGTGATATTCTGCAGTAATGAGTGCAAAAATAGCGTTGGCTTCAGTGGCATCGTTGGCGAGCTCAACATAGGCTTGGGCGATTTCGATATCGGTTTTCGCCATCACCTGTGCCATATTTGATAACATGGCTTGCATAAAGGCGCTGTGTTGGGCGTTGTGTTGCAGTTTTGCTAAGTTGTCTGGGTTATCTGCAATCAGTTTTTCGACTGCGGTGCCAAAGCCATACCACGCTGGCAGCATCAATCGATTTTGCATCCAAGAAAATACCCAAGGAATCGCGCGCAAATCTTGAATACGCGCCAAAGACTTGCGGCTAGCAGGACGTGAGCCAATATTTAAACTGGCAATTTCTTTGACCAAACTTGTCTGCAAGAAATAATCAATAAAATACGGCTGAGTGATAAGCGCGCGGTAGCAATTAAAGGCTTCATGCGATAATTGATTCATTAGGTCGCTATCAGGGCTTTCGCTATGACTTGGCAATAGGCTTGCTTTGAGCGTTGCGGCAATCAGCGTCTCAAGGTTGCGTTCCGCGTTGCCCGCATCGGCATATTTTGCGGTAATAACTTCCCCTTGCTCGGTAATACGGATTTGACCATCCACTGAGCCTTCGGGTTGTGCCAAAATCGCTTCAAATGACGGACCACCACCACGACCCACGCTACCGCCACGACCGTGGAATAGACGCAGCTGAATGGCATATTTTTCTGCCATTTCCACTAGCTGAATTTCAGCTTGGTATAGCGACCATTGACTGGTGACATAACCACCATCTTTGTTACTGTCTGAATAACCGAGCATAATCTCTTGCAGATTGTCACGACTGGCTAGCACCGATTTGTACCAAGGTTTATCCAGTAACTCACTCATGATGCGGGTACTGTTTTGCAGCGCCTCAATGGTTTCAAACAAAGGTACGATGTTGATACGGCTCACGGGTACGCCATCTTTAACCAATAATAGCCCTGATTCTTTCAATAATAACGCCAGTGCCAACAAATCACTCACTTGTTCCGCATTGGAGATAATGCTTTGGGTAATCGCTTTGTCTCCAAAGCGATTTTTGATATCGGCTGCGGCTTGAAAAATCTCTAACTCACGCTGGGTTTGTGGCTCATAAGTGATATAGGGGTTATATAAAGGACGCGCAGTTGCCAATTCACGCAGTAGCACACGTTGACGTGCGGACTCAGACAAAGAAAGGTAATCTTCTAAATCGGCATGTTTGAACAAATCATGGACCGTTTCGGCATGAATCCCTGAAAACTGGCGCAAGTCCAATGGCATCAAATAAAAACCAAATACTTCCACCGCGCGGATGATATCGGTGAGTCGTTCATTAGCCAGTAACTCACTGCCATTGTCCACCAATGATTGATAAACAACGTACAAATCATCTAAAAACTCGTCACAATCAGCGTAGGGTTCACTAAGTCCAAAGCGACAACCGTAAGACAAATCAAACGTATGCGAGGTAGCGACTAAACGTGATGAGATAAACCCGATGGCGCGGCGATAAGGTTCTTCTTCTCTGGAGATATTATCTTCTTTGGATTGCTCGGAGAGTGCCAGTACCCCATCACTCACGTTGACATGGCGGATAGACAGCGGCAACTCTTGGTACAGCTCGCCCAGTTGGTCACGATAAAAGTAAAACACCGTCGCCGCTTGGCGTTTGAACGCATAGCGAAGGGTATCGGCTGACACAAACGGATTGCCGTCACGGTCACCACCAATCCAGCCACCGATATTAAGTAAGTTTGGCATGTCAGTATCGGGGAAACGCTCTTTTAACTGATAATCTAATTTGCGATACAAACTTGGCAGGGCTTCAAAAAAACTTAAATCAAAATAGGCAATGCCATTGTCAATTTCATCTTTGACAGTAATTTTAAAATGGCGGGTTTCATTGGTTTGCCACTGCGACAATAACGTGGCTTCTAGTTGCTGCTCGATACGCTGACGTTGATAGCCAATCGCGGTGTGGTATTGCTCAAGTAAGGCACGGATTTGACGGCGCAGTGATAAAATAGTTTGACGCTGCACTTCGGTCGGATGCGCGGTCAATACCGCACTGATAAAGGTATCATCAAGTTGTGCTTGCAACTCATCGCTGTCAATCCCTTGGGCTTTTAATTCATCAATCACATGGGCAAAACTACTTTTTGAGGCAGATTCGTCTTGTTCGTGGGCAAGGCGGCGGCGCTCATGGTGCATGTCTTCGGCGATGTTAAAAACTTGCGCAAATAAGCCACAAGCCCGAATGAGATTCTTGCGCTGTTGATGGTTGAGCGTTGGCAAAATGGCTTGAATAGTCTGCTGGGGGTCTTCGCCATTTAACAGTTTATTAATGGTTTGTTTGACCGGTTCTGAGGTCTGCTGCTCAACGACCGTTATCAGCACGCGGCTAAGTAACTGGGTGTCCGCTAGCAAAGGGGAGTCTTTATCATTGTCGATAAGCTCAACAAGTGCCGTATTTGACGGATGCGAGTTTAACGCGTCTAGGCCTAAAACGTGAGGCGGTGCAAGGCTTTTTTCATTTTCAGCTGGGTTGGCGTTGGTCTGGCTCATGACTTTTCCCTTATTTGCTTTAGTCTAAAAAGTGTAACAGGACAATTATGTTAGCACAAACTATTATCACCATAAGAAATACTCATCGTTAAAAATTCGAAATATAAACAGCGTTAAAATTATTTTGGCAAGACTTGACGTAAGTGAGTCTATTTGCTATATTCAAAAACGATACAAAACGTATCATTTGAATTTATAAAGTGGATTCAAGGAATGAATTCAAGCAATGAGATGTTTTGCCAACCTCTAAAAACCAAACCTGCAAGCGACTTTCACCATCCGTTAAGATTCTAGCTAAGGACAGCCAATGAATTTCTCTGACTTATACAATCAATCCATCAACGACAAACAAGCCTTTTGGGGCGAGCAAGCCAAGCGAATCTATTGGCATCAACAACCTACCCAAATTTTAGATGATAGTAAGCTGCCCTTTGCCAAATGGTTTGTCGGTGGCGAAACCAATTTGTGTTACAACATGGTCGATCGCCACCTTGAAAACCGGGCAGAGCAAGATGCCTTTGTGTGGGTGTCTACCGAAATCAATGCTGAAATGATTGATAACTACCCCAATATTCAGAAAGCTTTTCAGGCACTCGGCAACCCCGTTGAACTGTATACCGACTATGCCAAACGCCGTTTAACTTATAACGATCTATACAAAGAAGTAAACTATTTTGCCGATGTGCTAAAACGTCATGGCATCGACAAAGGCGACCGTGTTGTCATCTATATGCCGATGATTTTGGAAGCGGCGTATGCCATGCTCGCTTGTGTGCGTATCGGGGCGATTCACTCGGTGGTATTTGGCGGATTTGCCTCGCATAACCTTGCCGTACGGATGGATGATGCCGAAGCCAAAATGGTGATTACGGTCGATGCAGGGCTGCGCGGCGGCAAGCTCATTAATTATAAAAACTTGGTCAATAAAGCAGTCGAAGAAGCCAAAGTCAAACCCCGTGTGCTGGTGATTGACCGTGGCATTATGCCATATACAGCTGAGCCGCAGGACATCGACTATGCCACCGAGCGGGCGATAAGTGCCGACAACGATGCCAAAGTCGATTGTGTTTGGCTAGAGTCCAATGCGCCATCGTATCTATTATATACCTCGGGCACGACAGGCACACCCAAAGGCGTACAGCGCGATACAGGCGGTCATGCAGTAGCTCTAGCCACCGCGATGGATTTTGTCTATAACGGTAAAGCGGGCGAGACGTTTTGGGCGATTTCGGATATCGGTTGGGCAGTGGGTCACTCGTTTAGCATCTATGCCCCTTTACTGACAGGCATGACCAGTATTATTTATGAAGGCTTGCCAACCACGCCAAACCCAGGGATTTGGTGGCGAATTGTCGAAGCTAATAAAGTCAATATTTTGTTCACCGCACCGACAGGCGTACGGATGCTGCGTAAACAAGACGAAATGTGGATGAGCCGTCACGATATCTCAAGTTTAAAATCATTCTTCTTGGCAGGTGAGCCACTCGATGAGCCAACGGCCGAGTGGCTAACAGGTCACATGGGTGTGCCAATCATTGACCACTATTGGCAAACTGAGACAGGCTGGCCGATCCTAAGCCATGCCCCGAAATTTGCAGGCAACCCCGACCACAGGCCACACAAACAAGGCACACCCGGCTATCCGATGTTTGGATTTGACGCCAAAGTTATCAATGAAACCACAGGCGAGCCCTGCCAAGCCAATGAAAAAGGCATGCTGATGTTGGCCGCACCTTTACCACCTGGGTGTTTGACCACCGTTTGGCGAAATGACGAGCGTTTTATCAATGGCTATTTTTCATTGCTCGATGGCAAACAATACGCCACATCAGACTATGCCGTGATGGATGAATACGGCTACTACTATATTCTAGGGCGAACCGATGATGTCATCAATGTGGCAGGTCACCGTTTGGGTACCAAGGAAATCGAGGAAGCCATCGGTCATCACCCCGAAGTCGCCGAATCGGCGGTTGTTGGTATCCATGACGAGCTTAAAGGTGAGCTACCCATTGCCTTTTGCATTCTAAAAAATCATGACTTAGTAGCAGAAACCGAAAACCGTTTCCGCATTGAGCAGCAAATCGTGGGTGAAGTCGCAAGACAGTTGGGCGCCCTTGCTAAACCTGCGGCTATTTATTTTCCCAAAGCTTTACCCAAAACCCGCTCAGGCAAAATCTTACGCCGCTCTATCAAGGCACTGGCGGAAGGCAAAGAAACAGGCGACATGAGTACCCTTGATGACCCAACTGCGATTGAGGCGGTCAGACAAGCGATGGCGGATTATTAATGGCAATCAATAAGTTGTCCACCAATAAGTTGTCAGGGCTTAAAAATCAGGGGTGATTGGATTGTGATGGAAAATTATACCTTACTGGCTTTTAGGCACGCGCCCGCGCCGATAGTGGTATTAAGCTATCGGCGTATCAAAGCGCTCAACGATGCCTTTGCCAATTTGTTCGGTTATGCGCACGATGAGCTACTCAATCAATCGATGCAAAAATTGTTTCCCAGTGTCGAAGATTTTGAAAAAATTGGCAAAGAAGCATTAACAGGTTTGGGATTACAGACCAATATGTATTACTGTGATGAACGCTTTATGCGTCACAAAACAGGGGAGATATTTTGGGCAACCACCCACGGACGCACCTTAACCCCAGATGACCCGTTCAAACTGGCAATTTGGCATTTTGAAAAAAAACCGCAAGTATTGTCCGAATCGCAGCTCACCGCACGTGAAGCCCAAATTGCGCAGTATGTGGTTAATGGCTATACCTGTAAAGAGATTGGGAAGCTACTTGGTTTATCCCCCCGAACCGTTGAAGTGCATAAAGCCAACTTAATGAAAAAACTGGGCGCTCGCAGCAAAGGTGAGCTAGCCTCCAAGATTATTGTCATTAATCCTATGGCAGCTGCCCAGCAAAACTACGCCAGAAAAACTACTTAAGTAATTAAGTATTATTGACAGTACCCCCCAACTGATTCACACTGTTTTGCAACGCGTTTAACGCTATCAGACGCTATACACCCAACACGGTAAAAACAAGGATTGTTACGATGACTACCCAAACTATAAAACAACTCATCAACGGCGAATTTGTCGAATCAACCACTAGTGAGTGGATTGACCTAACCAACCCAGCTACCCAACAAGTGATTGCCAAAGTACCCCAAACTACCCCCGATGAAATCAACCAAGCTGTCGCGGCGGCTGCAGAAGCGTTTAAAACCTGGCGCAAAACCCCAATCAACACCCGCTCGCGTATCTTCTTAAAATACCAACAACTGATTCGTGACAACATGGACGAGCTTGCCGCCATGCTCACCGAAGAACAAGGCAAAACCCTAGCCGATGCCAAAGGCGATGTGTTCCGTGGTCTTGAAGTCGTCGAACATGCCTCAGGCATTGGCAACCTGCAACAAGGCGCGTTTATTGAAAACGTGGCGACTGGCGTGGATATGTATAATATTCAGCAACCACTCGGCGTGTGTGCGGGTATCACCCCGTTTAACTTCCCAGCCATGATTCCACTTTGGATGTTCCCAATGGCGATTGCCACCGGTAACACCTTCGTATTAAAACCATCAGAACAAAACCCGATGGTCACTATGCGATTGGTAGAATTGGCGCTCGAAGCGGGAATTCCAAAAGGCGTGTTAAACGTGGTGCATGGCGGCAAAGACACCGTTGATGCCATCTGTGACCACCCCGATATCAAAGCCATCTCATTTGTCGGCTCAACCGCAGTCGGCACCCACGTCTATAACCGCGCCAGTCAAGCAGGTAAACGCGTCCAATGTATGATGGGGGCAAAAAACCATGCAGTCATCCTACCCGATGCCAACAAAGAGCAATGCCTAAACCAACTAGCCGGTGCTGCATTTGGTGCCGCAGGTCAGCGCTGTATGGCGTTATCCGTGGTGATTCTAGTCGGTGAAGCCAAAAACTGGGTGGGTGACATCGTGGAACGTGCCAAAAAATTGGTGGTGGCAGCCGGTAAAGATGACAAAGACTTAGGACCTGTGATTTCAAAAGCGGCCAAAGCGCGTGTTGAACGTCTAATCCAAGCGGGCGCAGATGAAGGCGCACAAGTCCTGCTCGATGGTCGTGGTATCAAGGTAGAAGGGTTTGAGAACGGTAATTTTGTCGGACCGACTATTTTGGATAACGTCACTACCGATATGACTTGCTACAAAGAAGAAATCTTTGGACCAGTGCTTGATATCATGTACGCCGATAGCCTAGATGAAGCGATTGCCATCATCAATGCCAATCTAAATGGTAATGGCACGGCTATCTTTACCCAGTCAGGTGCGGCTGCGCATAAATTCCAACAAGACATCGATGTGGGTCAAGTCGGTATTAATTTACCCATTCCTGTGCCACTACCGATGTTCTCATTCACCGGTTCTCGCGCCAGTAAATTGGGCGATTTAGGTCCTTATGGTAAGCAAGCGGTACAGTTTTATACCCAAACCAAAACCGTCACCGCCCGTTGGTTTGATGATGAAGCCAGTAAAGGCGTTAATACCACGATTTCACTAAAATAAATAGACGTTAACAATTAATATTTCGTGATTAAGACTGATTGAATTTGGCTATCAGGTTAAAAACGTTATAGCCAATATAGCCAAGCATCGCGATTTTGCATTAAGTTAAAGCAACGCTTGGCAACGACTAATGGCATGGATGTAATTTAGCCATAAAAAGGATTTAACATGAATTTTTCCCTTACCGAAGACCAACAAGCCTTTGCCGATTTGGCTGCCCAATTTGCCGCCAAATCGCTTGCCCCCAACGCTGCCGAATGGGATGCCACAGGCTATTTTCCCAAAGAGGTGTTCAAAGCCGCAGGTGAACTGGGCTTTATGGGGCTTTACACCAACCCTGATTTTGGCGGACTGGGCTTGCCTCGCCTTGATGCGGCAATTATCTTTGAAAAACTGGCGTATGGCGATACGTCAACCGCCGCATTCATGACCATTCACAACATGGTCGCTTGGATGATTGGCGAGTTTGCCAGACCCGAGATTGCCGAAAAATACTTGCCTGAATTATTAGCGGGCGAAAAATTGGGTAGCTACTGTTTGACAGAGCCCAATGCTGGCTCAGATGCGGGTTCATTAAAAACCAAAGCGGTCAAACAAGGCGACTATTACCACATTACTGGGCAAAAAATGTTTATCTCTGGGGCAGGGGCGACCGATGTGCTCGTGGTGATGGCGCGCACCTCTGACAACGGAGCAAAAGGCGTGTCTGCCTTTATCGTCGATGCCAACAGCGATGGTATCAGCTATGGTAAAAATGAACATAAAATGGGCTGGAAAAACCAACCGACCGCAGCGGTACATTTTACCGATGTCAAAGTCCCTGCCGAAAATCTACTCGGTGAAGAAGGACAGGGCTTTACCTTTGCCATGAAAGGCTTGGACGGTGGGCGTATCAATATCGCCACTTGCGCGGTGGGTACGGCTCAAGCTGCGCTTGACCGTGCCGTGCAATATGTACAGGAGCGTAGCCAGTTTGGCAAAACCCTTGACCAATTCCAAAACGTGCAGTTTAAACTTGCCGATATGCTCACTCATTTGGTGTCGGCTCGGCAGATGGTGCGATTGGCGGCGTATCATTTGGATGGCAAATCGCCCGATGCCACTGCGTATTGTGCGATGGCAAAACGCCTTGCCACGGATTTGAGTTTTGATATCGCCAACCAAGCGCTGCAGCTACACGGGGGCTATGGCTATCTACAAGAATATCCGCTAGAGCGTCATGTGCGCGATTTGCGCGTGCATCAAATCCTAGAAGGCACTAACGAAGTCATGCGGATGATTGTGTCTCGCAAAATGATGGAAGATGGGGCGTTGGCAAGATTGCAATGAATTTAAAGGCATTTTAAAAGGAATTTACCATGTCAAATTACACCAATTTAAAATTAACCATCGACAATCACATTGCGGTTTTGATGCTCAACAATCCGCCTGCCCACACTTGGACCAAGGACAGCTTAGCCAGTTTAAAGCAGCTCATTAGCGACTTAAATGCCAACAAGCAAGTCACCGCTTTGGTGGTGCATGGCGATGGCGAAAAGTTTTTTTCCGCAGGGGCGGATTTGAACAGCTTTGCCAGTGGTGACAAAGGACAAGCCGCGAAGATGGCGATTGCATTTGGGGAAGCGTTTGAAGCGTTATCGAATTTCCGTGGCGTGTCGATTGCCTGTATCAACGGCTATGCGATGGGCGGCGGTCTTGAGTGTGCGTTGGCGTGCGATATCCGTATTGCCGAGAGCCATGCCCAAATGGCACTCCCTGAGCTATCTGTTGGCTTATTGCCGTGTGCAGGCGGTACGCAAAACTTGCCATGGCTGGTGGGTGAAGGCTGGGCAAAGCGCATGATTTTATGCGGTGAGCGTATTAAGGCAGATAAGGCGCTGCAAATTGGCTTGGTGGAAGAAGTGGTGGAAAGTGGCAAAGGGTTAGAAACGGCTTTAGAATTGGCTCAAAAAGTGGCGAAGCAATCCCCCGATGCGATTGCGTCAAGCAAGACTTTGATTATGTCGGCACGTTATCAGCCACCAAGTTTTAACTGGACAAAGGAACGTGAGTTGTTTATCAAATTATTTGATGGCGACAACCAACAAGAAGGCGTCAATGCGTTCCTTGAGAAACGCTCGCCAGAGTGGAAATAAACAAAAACTATTTATGAGTGAAATTCAACTATTCTTCATAACCGATATTACCAATTTAGTTTTTGCATATGAGCACCCATTAAATGAAGAATGGGAAAATAAACTACTAATAAAAAATCATTACACTTATATTGATGATAAATTACTTAGATATTTAGCCGATAGTTTAGCATGGGTTAACTTTAGTGTTGATGATAAAGACGTGGTTTATCAAGGATTAGATTTTGAAGGTGTGAATACGCTTTATCCAAATCAAATCACTAGTTTTAAAAAGTTAATTTTGGCTTGGATTGTACTTTTTGAAAATGCAAACCAAACATTTGATTTAAACCGTTTTAACCAAACTCAAACTTTTGATAAATCCACTGTTTTAAAGCAACTTTATCAATTAGTTGAGTTTTGTCAAATTGTTGAAAATAACCCAAATAAATGCTTAGTACATATCGGACTATAATAGGAAAATAAAAATGAACGAGGAAAATCAACAATCTGTAATATTTGAAACGATAGCCACCCACTGCGGTCACCACATCGGCACGATGACATTGAACGACCCGAAAGCCCTAAACGCCCTAAGCGTCGATATGTGCAAACTGATGGCAAATCAGCTCGCCAAATGGACAACTGATGCCAACATCGTCGCCATTTTGCTCAAAGGCAGTGGCGAAAAAGCCTTTTGTGCAGGGGGCAATATCCGCAAACTGTACGACAGCATGATCGACACCCCGCCCCAAGTGCCTATGCAGCAGCCCAATCCATACGGGGTTGAATTCTTCGAAAACGAGTACAGCCTATACCGGCAAATGCACTTTTACCCAAAACCCATTATCTTTTGGGGTAATGGTATTGTCATGGGCGGTGGTATGGGCTTGATGGCGATGTGTAGCCATCGTATCGTCACCGAAACTACCCGTTTTGCCATGCCTGAGATTACCATTGGCTTATACCCTGATGCCACAGGTTCGTGGTTTTTGGCGCGTATGCCTGCCAAAATTGGGCTGTTTTTGGGCTTGACAGGGGCGAACTGTAACGCCAACGATGCGATTTTCTCTAGCCTTGCTGAGTATGCCGTGGCAAGTAGCGAATACGACAACGTGCTTGATGTGCTAAAACAAGCCAATTGGCAAGCTGGCAGCAATTCACATGATATCGCAAGCCAAGCCTTAGCCAAAATTCATCATACCGAGCACTTAGCAGAGAGTCATTTGATGAAGCATTTTAATACCATCCAAGTGCTAGTAAACAAAGGCTCAGTGCATGATATAGATGCAGCCTTGCGCGATGACAACTTCACCAAAGTCAACGGTGAAGCGGATAAATGGCTTACCAAAGCGGTCGAGACTTATCAGCACGGTTGTCCTGTCAGCGCAGCATTAACGGCTGAGATGTTTAAACGTGCCAGCAAATTATCGCTTGAGCAAGTGCTATATATGGAGATGAATGCGTCGCTACATTGTGTCAATTACCCCGATTTTCGTGAGGGTGTACGCGCCTTACTGATTGATAAAGACAAATCGCCAAAATGGCATAAAACCCTTAATGAATGCGATGCCCGCTATATCCAGTCACATCTTGCGTCAGCTTTTCCCAATAGCGAACATCCCTTTGAGGCTTGGTTGGGTAGCGATTCGCTCTCAGCAAAATTAGCCAAAATTGCTGTATAAAGTTTACAAACACCACAACATACAAGGATTGTATATGCCAAATAATCAACAAACAGCCATAAAAAAAATAGCCTTTATCGGGCTTGGTAACATGGGCAAACCGATGGCAGAAAATCTCATCAAAAATGGTTTTGCCCTCAACGTATTTGACCTAAACACCGCTGTGCTAGATGACCTTGCCAAACAAGGGGCAAGCGTGGCGACTTCACCTGTGGACGCAAGCAAAGAGGTGGATATGGTCATCACCATGTTACCTGCAGGTCAACATGTCAAAGAGGTGTATCTGGGTAAAGACGGTAATCAAGGCTTGCTTGATGTGGTGGGTAAAGATACCTTGCTGGTCGATAGTAGCACCATCGCAGCGAGTGATGCACGTGAAGTTGCCGAAGCTGCGGCAGATAAAGGCATTCAGTTCATGGATGCACCCGTATCAGGCGGTACCGCAGGGGCAGCAGCAGGGACACTCAGTTTTATCGTGGGCGGGCAAGCTGAACAATTTGAGCAGGTCAAACCCGTGCTTGAAGCGATGGGAAAAAATATCTTTCACGCGGGCGAGGTCGGTGCAGGTCAAGTCGCCAAAATCTGTAATAACATGCTGCTTGGCGTGATTATGACAGGGACAGCCGAAGCCATGAATTTGGGCGCCAAAAACGGATTAGACCCAAAAGTATTAGCCAGTATTTTGTCAGCCAGCACCGGTCGTAACTGGGCGCTGGAAGTGTGTAATCCGCATCCCGATGTTGGCGATGCCATGCCATCAAGCCGTGGTTATACCGGTGGATTTATGAGTAAACTCATGCTCAAAGACATGAACCTTGCCAAACAAACCGCCAATGATACCAAGGTTGTGACACCAATGGCAGACCAAGCCACGGCCCTGTATAGCAAACATAGCGAGCAGCATGGGGATAAGGATTTCTCAAGCATTATGGCGCATTATGATGCGAACGTTTTGCAATAAGTTTTGGCGTTTAGTAAAAAGCTAGGATTTTTTTCTGGCTTTTTTCTGCTCGTTAATTCAAAAGTTAACCCAAAAATAGGGTAGAATTAGCGTCAATCCCAATTTATCGCATCAGTTTTATTATGTCTAAACCAACAGCATGCCCCAAAAAACCAAAAATTGTCTTTTTTGATATTGATGACACGTTGTATATCAAGCAGCAAGAAAGGGTGCCACAATCCGCGATTGAGGCACTTAAACAATTAAGGCAGCAAGGCATTATGGTCGCTATCGCCACCGGTCGGGGTCGTGCGGTTTTTCCCAAAGCTGTGTATGAGCTCATTGAAACCGTGGGTATCGATGTGCTGGTCACCATTAACGGTCAATGCAGTCATCACCAAGGTGAGTTGTTAGCGCATTATCCGATGACCCCTGCGCAACTTAAACTGATTACCGATTATGTTGAATCAAACAATTTATCGTATGCCTACATGACCGATACGGAAATCATCGCGTTAGCGGAAGATGATGCGCTGTCAGACGCTTTAAATTCGCTTAAAATAGCTTACCGTACTGCCCGTCATGATGACATTGATTTGTCGATACCTATTTATCAAGTCGTGGCATTTCATCCTGACAACACGCAGGTAAATTTTGAATTTCCCTCGACTTTAAAAATCATGCGCTGGCACAAAAACGGTATCGATATTCTAGATGCGACAGGCTCGAAGGCACGCGGCATTGCGCAGGCACTCAATAAACTGGGGCTGGATTTTGAAGATGCGATGGCATTCGGCGATGGGGTGAATGATATCGAAATGCTACAGACCGTCGGCTTTGGCGTGGCGATGGGGAATGCTCATCCCGATGTGAAAGCGGCGGCTGACTATGTATGTCCAGCTGCGTGGGAAGATGGTATCTATCAAGGCTTACAACATTTGGGTTTGTTGTCACATTGATGAGCCATCAAATGATTAAGCCCCGCCATGTTATATAAAATCTATCAACAAAATTGCCTTGAGCGTTTTAACGTTACCTTGTCAAAAGTGCCAAGGATAACCTTTAAATTTCCCCAAAAAACGCATCACGAATATCATCGGCAGCTTTTTGCATATCAGGTACAAAACCAATCAAGTCATCGAGGGATTTGCGCGTTTTAGGTGCGGTTGTGTACAGTGAGCCGATGTAACGACCTTGGGTGTCATTGATTGCCACAGCAATTGAGACTGCTTGGGCGATATATTCTTCATCAGAAATTGCATAGCGCAGCTTAGCTACCTGTTCAAGACTTTGATTGAGTACATCCCTATCGGTAATCGTGGCAGGGGTGATAGCGGTTAACGATAAATTTTTTAGCAGCGTGACCCTATCATCTTTTGTGAGCGTACTTAAGTAGATTTTACCAGCCGCCGTACACCAAATAGGTGCTTGCGAATCAGTGGGCATATACACTTGTAAGGCAGAAGGACAAGGTACGCGGTCGGTATATACCATGTTGACGTAATAAGGTACCGCCATGCCACAGGTTTCACCAATTTTATCAACCAGTCTTTGCAAAATCGCAAACCGCTGAATCGCCACTTGCTGGCTTTGCCACAGATGAATCGCCATATGCCGCGTACGCGACGCAGGCACAATCGTACCATTGATATCGACCCGCACAAAGCCTTCTTCTTGCAGCTGCTGTATCAGTCGGTGCATGGTCGGTTTTGGAATATCCAAAATCTCAGACAAATCCAGTGGCGATAAAGGACGCTGTGCCGCAGACACGGCTTCGATGATTTTTAAAACACGGGTAATAGAAGAAACTCGAGCCATTATATTGTCTTTTTAAGTCTAGGGTCAGCACGTCGCCAGAAGAAATTGAAAAAAATATTTTGCAAAGTTGGCAGTGATTAAAGTGCAAGGTTTTTTGATTATACCAAAATTTTTTTAAACTTCACCTGCTATTTGCGGGTTCGTCCTGCATAACCTCAGTGTTGCACACCCAATTTGCTTTCAAATTGAGCTTGCGGGCAATATCCGCTAATATAGTCGGCATTTAACGCTTAACCAAGCCACATTTATCAATACCAAGCCACATTTATCAATTTGGGGAAAACACATGCCGCGTTTTGTCAGTTTTAATATCAATGGATTGCGGGCGCGCCCACACCAGCTTGAAGCCATTCGCGATATCATCGCACCCGATGTCATCGGGCTACAAGAAACCAAAGTACATGATGATGCATTTCCGCTACAGAGCGTGCAGCAATTGGGCTATCATGTCGAGTTTTTTGGGCAAAAATCTCATTATGGTGTGGCGTTATTATCACGACAAAAACCTATTTTTGTACAAAAAGGCTTTCCAACCGATAACGACGATGCGCAGCGACGATTTATCCATGCGCGCTATGATTTTAATGGCAAATATATTGATGTGCTTAATGGCTATTTCCCCCAAGGCGAAAATCGCAAGCATGAAACCAAATTTCCGATGAAGCGCAAATTCTATGCCGATTTAACCGACTATATCTTGCAGCTTAAAGCCGAAAATCGCAGTATGATTTTGATGGGGGATATGAATATTGCGCCGCTTGATTTTGATATTGGCATTAGCGAGGATAGTGTGAAACGTTGGCTAAAAAATGGCACGTGCTCGTTTTTGCCAGAGGAGCGAGAGTGGTACCAAGCCCTGCTTGCGACAGATTTGCATGATACTTATCGGGCGTTATATGCCGACGGCCAAGCGCTAAGCTGGTTTGATTATCGCAGCAAGGGATTTGACGATGAGCCAAAGCGTGGGCTGCGCATTGACCATATCTTGATGACGCCTGATTTGGCGGATAAGCTTAACGGTGCAGGCGTCAGCTATGATTTGCGTGCCATGGAAAAACCCAGCGACCATGCCCCGATTTGGGCAGATTTTTTGGATTAATCAATTAAACAACAGTAAGGAGCGCTCTCATGCCAGTTGGCAATGTTGAACTTGTAAAATTAAACCCAGTGAAAGGGATAAAAATTGGCATCACCGAAGCCCACGTGCGCTACGCAGGGCGCAAAGACTTAACGGTTTTTGACATCATAGCGGGCGCAAACACCGCGGTTGTCACCACCCAAAACCAATTTTGTGCCGCGCCTGTGCAGTTGCTGCGAGAATTTATCGGCAAAGACAGTCCGCGTTATTTGATTGTCAACACGGGCAACGCCAACGCTGCCACGGGTGAAGACGGTAAACAGCGTGCCAAAACAACTTGTGTGGCACTGGCAGAAAAAACCGCTGTCGCAGCCGAGCAAGTATTGCCTTACTCCACCGGGGTGATTGGGGAAACCTTGCCAGCGGATAAAATCATTGCGGGGTTAGACAGCGCCTTAGCCAATTTAAGCGAAGATAATTGGCTTGGCGCCGCCCACAGCATCATGACCACCGATACCACCCCAAAAGGACATAGCGAACAAGTCACGATTGATGCCATCACCTATACCGTGACAGGTATCTCAAAAGGGGCGGGCATGATTCGCCCCAATATGGCGACCATGCTTGGCTTTGTGGCAACCGATGCCAACATTGAAAAATCGTTGCTACAAAATATCTTGACCGACACGGTGAATCAGTCATTTAACCGCATCACGGTGGATGGCGACACCTCAACCAATGACTGCTGTACGTTGATTGCCACAGGACAAGTTGGGGAGATGATTGACAGCGAAAATCACCCGCATTATCAAGCGATTTATCAGGCGATTAACAATGTGATGATTCGAATCGCTCAATTAATTGTACGCGATGGTGAAGGGGCAACCAAATTTATCACGGTCAAAGTGACAGGCGGTGAAACCGCTGAAGAATGTGCCAAAATCGCGTATGAAGTGGCGCATTCACCGCTGGTAAAAACCGCATTTTTTGCCAGTGACCCAAATTGGGGACGTATTTTGGCAGCGGTAGGCAAAGCGGGCGTGATGCTTGACCAGTCAAAAGTGGCGGTATCACTCGATGAGGTGCGTATCTGCGAGCGTGGCGGCTTGGCACAAGATTATACCGAGGCGCGTGGTAGCGAGGTGATGAAGCGTCCTGAAATTACCATTCATATTGAATTGGGTCGCGGGCAGGCGAGTGATACCGTCTATACCTGTGATTTATCATACGAGTATATCAAAATCAATGCTGATTATCGTTCTTAAAGTCAATCTTAAAGTCAATTAAAGGTAACGAATGAAAAAACTAACCACTCTGCTGTTTGTGCTGACCACCGCTGTTATCTTACAAGGGTGTGTGCATAAAATTGTCACTGTCCCTGTCAAAGTTGCCTATAAGACCACCAAAGGGGTGGTCAAAGGCACGGTAGCCGTCGCCAAAGCGGTGATACCCGGTGATAGTGACGACAAAAAAGACTAAACACAGGCTGTAAAAACTAAACATAGGCTGTCTAGTCATTTATGTGACACTTATTCATTGATAGCATTTATGGCAATCATGCGTAGCGTCTTTGCCGTAACATTTCATACAGACACAGTGACCCTGCTATCGCCACGTTTAGGCTTTCTTGACCATTGGGCTGCGGTAGGGCAATCGGGGCAGATTGACTAAGTAACCTCTCATCGACGCCTTGTCCTTCATGTCCCATAATCAAGGCTAGCGGTTGTCTCAAATCGGTCTGATAAATAATATGGTCGGTATGTGAGCTGGTGGCAAACATCGGCACTTTAACCTTCATCAATATCTCATCTACGCTGATGCCTTCAAAAATCGTTAAACTAAAATTCGCCCCCATGCCCGCTCGCAAGGTTTTGGGCGACCACGCCGATGCTGTGCCCATCGTACAGACAATCGTTTTAATTCCCACAGCAGATGCGGTGCGAAGCAGTGTACCCAAATTGCCATTATCCTGCACACCATTGATGATTAGGCAGTCGCTAGTGATGGGCTGATTAAAGTCTAAATGCGGCATATCAATCATCGCCATGATGGGCAGGCTCTCGCCCAGTGTGCGAATCTCTTTATACAGATTATCGCTAATCGTTAACGTTTTAACATTTTCAAGTCGGTTTAATAAGGCATTGATTTCGTCATTGTGCAGACCGCTTTCGCTGACAATCACGGTGTCGGGCGTGAGACTAGCATTGAGATAGCTTTCTAGCAAATGCGTGCCTTCTATCATGGTTTTGCCCAGTTTTTTACGCTGGCGCGACGCAGTGAGTAGGGCATGGGCAGTTTTGATGGTTGGGTTGTCTTTTGAAGTGATAAGCATTATTTGACTTCTTCATGTAATTTTTTCACATATTCAACTTCGTTTTTTGCCCCCAGTACCACAGGCACGCGCTGGTGGATACTGGTCGGCTCGATATCCAAAATACGATTGATAGCATCGGTGCTCATGCCACCTGCTTGCTCAATCAGCAAGCTCATCGGATTGGCTTCATACATCAGACGCAGTTTACCCGGTTTATCAGGGTGTTTGGTGTCAAATGGATAGCTAAAAATCCCCCCACGGCACAAAATACGGTGAATATCGCCCACCATCGCCGCCACCCAGCGCATATTAAAGTCTTTACCACGCACGCCAGTTTTACCCGCCATAAACTCGTCAATATAACGCTGCATGGGTGGCAACCAATAGCGATAGTTGGAGGCGTTAATCGCATACTCTTTGGTGTCTGCGCTGATTTGCACCTGGTCTTTGATTTGCACAAACGCTTTGGTATCTGGGTCAAGACTGAACATGGCGACACCCTTGCCAAGTGTGATTGACATCACGGTTGAGGTGCCATACAAAATATAACCCGATGCCAACTGCGCCGTCCCTTTTTGCAAAAAGTCCTCATCCGTCGCAGGGTGACCTTGGTTGTTGTAGGGTAAAATCGAGAAAATTGTACCGACTGCCATATTAATATCGATATTGGATGAGCCATCAAGCGGGTCAAACAGGACCAACACGTCGCCATGTTGATTGGCAGGAGTGGCGTTATCCAATTCTTCAGAAGCCACGCCCGCGCAATGCGGATTGCTGCTCAAGGCGTCTAGCAACAAATCATTGGCAATGACATCGAGTTTTTTTTGCTCTTCGCCTTGCACGTTTTGGTTGCCCGCTTCACCCAAAATATCCGCCAGCGCGCCGCGTTTGAGCAAATCGCTGATTTGAATGCCGACTTTGGTAATGGTGGTAATGATGTCGGCAACGGCAGGTTGGGCATTTTGCGAGATAAGATAAGTTTCAAGATTTGACATAGTAGACCTTATTATAGGAATTTACACAGCATGAATTAAAAAAAATATAGACAATTTGCCGCAAATTGTAGCACTTTTTGACCCGCCGTATCAGCGATAATCGCAAAATATTGGCGTATTTATTCCAGCCGATTTACGGTAAAATAGGCAAAATTTATACAAATAACAACAAATCTAGGTGGCTGATGACTATTTTAAACACCCAAACCCTATCCAACGAAGCGCTACAGAGCAAGCTTGATCAGGCGATGGCAAAGCCAGAGCTGACCGCAGCAGGTGATTTGCGGCATTTTATCGGCGTAGAAGGGTTATCCAAAAACCAGCTAATGGCCATCATCGAAAAAGCCAACGGCTACTTAACTGACAATGCCGGTCGCCCCAACAGCATCCGTAACAGTGATGAGCTTGAAGGCTGTACGGTGATGAATTTGTTTTTTGAAAACTCTACCCGTACCCGCACCACCTTTGATGTGGCTGCCAAACGCCTTGGCGCCAGTGTCATCAGTATCGATATTGCCAAATCCAGTACCCAAAAAGGCGAAAGCTTACGCGATACGCTGTGGAATCTTGAAGCCATGACAGCGGATATCTTTGTGGTGCGTCATTCATCGAGTGGGGCTGCGCATTTTATGGCAACCGAAGTCACCCCAAACATTGCCATTATCAACGGTGGTGACGGCTGGCACGCGCATCCGACCCAAGCGATGCTCGATATGCTTACGATTTATCGTGAAGCGCCAAGACCGTTTGAGGAATTAACGGTAGCGATTATCGGCGATATCAAGCATAGCCGTGTTGCCCGTTCGGACATTGCGGCGCTCAAAACCTTGGGGGTTAAAGAAATTCGCGTCGTGGCGCCCAAGACATTACTACCAAAAGGCATTGAGCGTTATGGTGTCAGTGTCTATAACGATTTGGACGCGGCGGTGGTTGGCTGTGATGTCATCATTGGTCTGCGTATTCAAAATGAGCGTATTGGCTCGCCGCTTTTGCCATCGACATCCGAGTATTTTAAAGCGTATGGCATTACCACCGAACGCCTTGCCCTTGCCAAACCTGACGCGCTTGTCATGCATCCAGGACCGATGAATCGCGGTGTTGAAATCTCATCAACTGTTGCCGATGGTGAGCAATCGGTGATTTTAAAACAAGTCAATAACGGCATTGCGGTACGTATGGCGGTGTTGGCACTGGCTATGCAAGGGCAACGTGCCGCACGCAGCGCATCTTAAAATTTAGCGAAAAAAATGACAAAATAGGCAAAACCAAAGTAGGCAAAACCATGACGCTTCAAAATCTTTTACCTGCCAACTGGCAATTTGATACCACGCAGCTTAACCCTATCGACACCGATGGCAAATGGCTATTACCGCCGCTGGTGGATTTATGTGCGCGCCTGCGTGAACCTGGGCACCAGTCGCATGGCACACTAAAATCAGAAGGCGCCGCGGCTCGAAAAAACGGTTTTTTGCATGTGGTTATACCACCCGATACCAACCCAGTACTTGAGAACGGCTCATTGCTAGCAGGCTTGCGAGAGCGAGCTCACCAAGACGGCGGCATCTATCTGCATGTGCTAGGGGCGATGACCGCAGGTCTTGAAGGTGAAAAACCCGCCAATATGCTTGGGCTGAAGCAAGGTGGCATCATCGGGGTCAGCAATGCTCGCCGCAAATTCGCCAATGACGACGTACTACTGCAAGCCCTTGATTATGCGGCGACTTATGACATCAAAGTATTTTTTTACCCTGATGAACCCAGTTTATCCAAAAACGGCGTCGTCCATGATGGCTACATCGCATCTTATCACGGTTTGGCAGGGATTCCTTGGATTGCTGAAACGGTGGCGTTATCCAAGCAGCTGTTGATTGTCGAAGAAACAGGCGTATCGGCACATTTTGGTCAGCTGACCACCAAATCCTCGATTGATTTGATTCGCTGGGCGAAACAAAGGGGCTTGCCCGTGACCTGTGATGTGGCGATGCACCAGTTACATTTAACCGATGATGCCTTGATTGGTTTTAATGCTTTGGCGTATGTGTTGCCGCCCCTGCGTTCCAATACAGACAAAAAAGCGCTGCAAGAAGGCTTGCAAGATGGCACTATCGATGCGATTTGTAGCCACCATGAGCCATTGGCAAAAACCGCTAAACAAGCGCCATTTGCGGAGTGTAAACCCGGCATTAGCAATTTTGATACTTTTATGGGGCTAGCCTGTCAATTGGTCAAAGAAGGTATTTTGACCCCAGAGCAGCTAGTAGAAAAAATCGCACTCAACCCTGCAAAAATCGCTGGCATTGAAGCTAGCTATCATCAAACGGGCGGGGCGGTGCTGGTTGACCCCAGTCTGACTTGGACGGTGACTAAAGAATCGATGATATCGCAAGGCAAAAATACGCCATTTATCAATAGCGAGCTGACAGGGAAAGTCGAGCAAGTCTATTTTTAGGCTTGTTTTAAGTTTGTTTCAAGATTGGATACGGTAATGAATCATGCCAAAGGCGTTTAAGCAGATATCCCCGCCAGTCCCTAGTAGCCATCATGCCAAGAACGCCATCATCATGGTCGCTATCTATGAGCTGGTAAAAGGATTGGTAGCGCTAGGAGTGGCGGCTATTATTTTTGTAGGGCATGATAAATTGCAATGGATTGCGCGGGTGGTCTCACAGGCGCTGCATCGTATCATGGGTATGGCGCTGCACCACCAAATAGAAGCACTGAATCACTATGCTTGGGTCGCCAACCAAAATTGGCAAAAAGCCTTTTGGATAGTCGTGGGCTATGCGCTGCTGCGTTTTGTGGAAGCTTATGGTCTTTATCGAGATAAGATATGGGCGTATTGGTATAGTGTTTTGGGCTACGGCGTGTTTTTACCGCTTGAGGTTTATGAGTTATTTAGCCATCGGTTTAATTGGCTTAACTTTTTGATACTGCTAGTGAATATCGTCATTGTTGTGGTGGTCTATCGCAACATGCACGCCAAAGGGTTATTGGGTAAAAAGATGACTCAGGCTTAACCTATCGATAAAAAAAGCGAGTAAAAAAGGGCAGACTCTGCCCTTTTTTACTCGCCACACTAGCTGTTTTTACTTCCCAAACTAGCTGCCGGGTTTATCATCATCCGTGATGATTCTTGGATCTTTTTTTTCAGAGTGCTGTTGAATCTTTTTAGCGATAAAATTAAACGGATTGTAGGGACTTTCTAACACTGCAGCAGGAACAATCTGACGAATTTTAGCCATCACTGCCGTATTATCACCTTTTGGTTTATCATCATCCGTTAGGATTTTTGATTGGACTGTCTGGGTGGTGGTAATTTCATTGCTAAAACTCGTGTCATCTATGTTACTGATATCCCAACGCATATTGTCAAAATTATTGGCATTCAAATAATTGTCAATCGCAAATTTATGCTCGTCTTTCGCATTGCCATTTTGTGTGGATAAGGGAGTCGCTTTGTTTTCGCTATGACTGTCGTATTCACTGTTACTTTCTTCAAGCGTCTTTAGCGGATGTTTGTCATCTATCCCGTTACCATTTGACAAGCATGTCTGATTATCATGAGCCTGCTTAGCAACTGATGATTCATGTGATAATTCATCCGATAACTCATCGTTATTTAAGGCATTGAAATCACGCGGTTGACTCGATAAGCTACCCTGACCTTTAAAATCAAGCGTACCATCAAAGCCAGTCGCTTGCTCAGCGTCAGTTTCTTTTATGCGTTTATCTTCATTGACCACGTCACTGACTTGCCCGCCTGATAGCCCTGAGCCTTCACGTTGCCCAGCTAGTTTGTTGCCTTTACCTTTATCTTTTTTTCCTGTATCTGGCTCGATGTCTTCGGCATTTGGGGTCTGACGCGGTGCGATACTGTCAAAAATACTTGCCATCGACACATCAAAATTATATTTGAGCATGGCTTCACCACGGGCTAAGGTATTAATCCATTGCATAGTCCAAGGCGCGTTATTTTTAAGTTTTCGCAAATCCTTTTCATGCGGCAAAGGATAGGGCATATTTTGATAAAAATCCCAAAAACTATAATCATCGAGCGAGCGTTTGAGCACATATTCATCTTTGTCGCTGGTGGTGATGAGATTGTTATCTTGTAAAAAGCTAATATAAGTGTACCAATTTGGCATCTCTTGGCGACCTAGCACATCACGCAGACCAGCTTCGGTGACGACATTGCCTTTTTTATGCTCACGGTACAACACGTTTAGCATATCCATCAAGCTAAACAAGGCATGACGGGGGAAGATTTCTTTGGTCTCAAAAATGGTCAAGCAGTAGCTGATTTGCACCCCAAGCAGGATAATATTCCAAGAAATATAAATCCAAAGTAAGAACAACGGCAAAATCGCAAACGCCCCATACACCGCTTTATAACTGGTAAAGTTGTCGACAATTACGCCAAAGGTGAGTTTTAGGATTTCAAAGATAATCCCAACCACAACACCAGCAACCAGCGCATGTTTAAAACGCACTTGGCAGCGTGGTACAAACCAATACATGGTCACTAACCCCATCAGCACAATCGCAATCGAGCCGATTTGCACCCAAATCGCCCAGTCAATCCCGTAACCGCCAATTTTTTGATTTAAAAAACTCAGACTTTGCACGGTGCTTGAGATAATCATGACGATGGCAAGCACAATAGGCAACAGGGTAATAATGACCCAGTAACGTACAAGATTGAGCCAGCTGGTTTCTTTTTTTTCAACCCGCCAAATTTGGTTAAACGCGGTTTCAATCGTGGTTAAAGTGGAAATGGTGGTAAAAAACAAAATACCCACACCGATAATGGTTAAGTTCGATGAATTACTGGTAAATTGGTTAAGATACTTGGTGACTTGTAATCCGGTACTGGGCAAAATATTGCTAAAAATCAAGTTTTGAATCTGCTCGCGCACTTCTGCTAACTGCGGGATGGTGGAGAGAATCACAACCAACAGGGTTAAAATCGGCACAATAGACAGCAGCGTGGTATACGTCAGTAACGCAGCTTTTTGGCTACAATTATCATCGATAAAGTTTTTGATAAGATACATCAAAAACTGCACCCATTTATGTTTAAAAATGGATAATTTTTTTAGTTTGGCAATGAGTTCATTCATAATAGTTCTTATTGATAAAAAATTTCAAAGTTTGACCATCAAATCGGCGAAAAAGGCAGTGATTGTATGGCAGTATGGTATCATATTCAAAAAAATTGTTTATTGAATTACTGTGAACAGTTTTGGTGTTTTGCAATTGTCAATCTGGCTAGTAGATTGCCTTGACCCTGCCATCAAAATTCATCCATCAAAATTTATTCACCTATACTAGCTTGACGTAACAATTATCAAAATTGATGTGAGAAAAACCATGAGTCAACCTTATATTTTAGTCTTGTATTACAGCCAAAATGGCTCTACCAAAGATTTGGCGTATCTAGTCGCACAAGGTATTGAAGACAGCGGCACAGGCATCGCCGCTCGGATTCGCACGGTACCCAAGGTGAGTAGCGAGACTGAAAAAGTTGCGCCAAGTATTCCTGATGAGGGTGACCTGTACGCCACCATGGATGACTTAAAAAACTGTGTGGGATTGGCACTCGGCAGTCCCACCCATTTTGGCAATATGGCAGCATCGATGAAGTATTTTTGGGATAATAGCGTCACAATTTGGCTCGCGGGGGATTTGCAAAACAAACCGGCATCTGTATTTACCAGTACGGGCACCATGCACGGTGGGCAGGAGACGACCTTGACTAGCATGATGACGCCGCTACTGCATCATGGCATGGTGATTGTGGGAATTCCCTATAGTGAGCCTGCGCTCAATACCACGAACCAAGGTGGAAGCCCGTATGGTGCAAGCCATGTCAGTGGCGCAAAGCATGACCACATCATGAGCGCGGATGAAAAAACGTTAGCCATCGCCCAAGGTCAACGTCTAGCCAAAATTGCCAAGGCATTACAAGCGTTATGAGAAAACAAGCGTTATGAGAAAACAAGCGTTATGAGAAAAAAAGATCCGCATTCACTATCTGCGCCCAAACCCGTATATCCCATCCACCGACGCTTAACCATAGTATGGTGGGTTTGGCTGGGGTTTCGATTGCTGGCAGTACCGCTATTGACGCATTGGTTGGCAAGTGCAAAGCCTGCTATGGTCGGCGGGATTGCTTGGCAAGCTTTGTGGTTGATACCCGCGCTCTTATCAACGCCTTATATCGTCAAAGGCAAAAGCCCATACGCGCTATTGCTGCTAAGTATGCTCACTTTTGTATATTTGGGCGGCAGTGGTATGGTTGCACTAAAATATGGGTACCAGATGCATTGGGGATTGATGGCTGTCTGGTTGGTGGATTTTGTTTTGCTAGGATGGGTCAATTACTGGCTATTTATTTTGTTAAAACGACTGCCAAAGATGAATGGCTAATTGCCAAAAGAGCATACCCAAGTCTCGTATGCCCTGTCACGTACGCCCTTTTTATGCTAAAACATTATGCTAAAACATCGTTATGCTAATACATCATTTAGCCATTTACCGATAATTTTGAGTTGCGGCATACATACTTGATGCGCCATCGGATAGCTGTAAAACTGCGGCTGATAACCTTTTGACTCAAGCCATGCTTTGGCTTCTTGCCCAAGCTGCACTGGGACAACAGGGTCTTGTGTGCCATGATGAATGGCAATGTTTAGATTTTTATTGGCATCACTTAAAGTTAGGCTGTCTTTGGTCGCTAAATAAGTGGACAGGGTTAACAGTCCGGCTAATGGTTTGTCATAGGTGAGAGCCGTCTGATAGGCGACCGCACCACCTTGTGAAAATCCTGCAATCACGATATGCGCTGGCGATACACCGCGCTCGGCTTCACGCGCGATTAATTCTCCAATCGCGCGGGCGGATTGTTCAATCTGTGCGGTGTCGATTTTGCGCTCAAGCGACATTTCCAAAATATCATACCAAGCTGGCATCACATAGCCTTGGTTGATGGTTACAGGAATGGCGGGGGCATGGGGAAATACAAACCGTATGCCATGGTTACCATCGAGTCCCAAGTCAGGGACGACCGGCTCAAAGTCATGACCATTTGCGCCCAGTCCGTGTAGCCAAATCACCGCTCTATCAATCGGCATATTGTTGGGATTGTGAATGACTTCAACCGTTTTTAATAAACGCATAAATTCTCCTTTCATATGAAATACAAATGTCATAAAAATTAATTGTCATAAAAATAATTAGCGGATAGCTTAAAAATAGGGATAACGCTTGATTTTAGCTTATTCATACCACATTATCTAGGCAATGTTTACCATAAGAATAGCCTAAGTGAATGAAAGAACTTATATCGACTGCTGTACCATTAAATGATTATCAACTAGACAGCCATCAAACAGACAAGCCTCAAATAGACAAGCACCAAGGTGTGGCATTACCTGTCATGGCAAAAGACAGCTATTATCTGTCACGCCTTGCCCAACAATTAAAACAAATCAAAGACAAAGAAAGCGAAGACTATACGTCAAGATTTGACCGCTATCAAAAACAACTCAAACACTCGCAAGACAGGGTGCAAAGCCGTATCGCCAGTCTGCCAACGATACATCTAAACGAAGACTTGCCCGTCAGCCAACAAGCCGATAGACTCATCAAAGCCATCCAAGACCACCAAGTCATCATCGTGGCAGGGGAGACAGGTTCAGGTAAAACCACGCAACTGCCTAAGATTGCCATGCTTGCCGGGCGAGGGGTAACAGGGCAAATCGGACACACACAGCCAAGACGATTAGCGGCGCGTAGTGTGGCAAATCGCATTGCTGAAGAACTAGGGGAAACGCTCGGACAGACAGTCAGCTTTAAAGTGCGTTTTACTGAGCAAGGCTCATCGGATTCTATTGTCAAACTGATGACCGACGGTATTTTGCTTGCCGAAATGGCGCATGACAAGTTTTTGAGCCGCTATGATACCATTATCATTGATGAAGCCCACGAGCGCAGTCTTAACATTGACTTTATCATGGGTTATCTCAAGCGTCTATTGCCAAAACGTCCCGATTTAAAGGTGATTATCACCTCGGCAACGCTCGACACAGCAAGGTTTAGCCAATATTTTTCTAGCGTTGATGGTAAAACCAAAAAAGCGACGCCCGCGCCTGTGTTTGTGGTTGAAGGTCGCAGTTATCCCGTGGAAGTGCGCTACCGTCCGTTGACGGAGGAGATTGTCACAGGTTCGGATGATGACAGCTTTGATGATGTCGAAGATAACTTGCCGCGAGCGATTACCGCAGCGGTGGAAGAGTGCTACCAAGACGCTGCCAGCAAAGGACATGCTGACCAAGCGGATATTTTGATTTTTGCGGCGACAGAAGCACAAATTCATGATTTGGCAGATATTTTAAATCAATATGCCCCCCGTCATACCCAAATTTTGCCGTTATTCGCCCGTCAAAGTTTTGCCGAGCAGCAGCAGATTTTTCACCCGACAGGCGGCCGTCGCATTATCATCGCCACCAACGTGGCCGAAACCGCCTTGACCGTGCCCAATATCCGCTACGTCATTGATTTGGGATTTGCTCGGATGTCACGCTATGACTATCGCTCGCGGGTACAACGCTTGCCGATTGAAGCGATTAGCCAAGCTGCCGCCAATCAACGCAAAGGTCGCTGTGGACGTATCGCGGCGGGCGTGTGTATCCGTTTATATTCAGAAGAAGACTTTAACAGCCGCCCTGAATTTACCGAGCCTGAAATTCTGCGTACCAACTTGGCATCGGTGATTTTGCAAATGGCAAACTTGGGTCTGGGCGAGGTAGAAAACTTTGACTTTATCCAGCCTCCCGACAATCGACTGGTCAATGACGGGCGCAAACTATTAGAAGAATTGGGTGCGATTGCCACCAAAAAACCTGAAAATAGCCTAAGCATAGCTAATGACAGTGACAAGGGCAAGGGCAAAGGTCAATCCGGACGCCATCCCAATCAACTCACCAAAGTCGGTCAAATGATGGCAAAAATGCCCATAGACCCTCGTTTGGCACGTATGCTGATTGCAGGTGAGCAATATGGTTGTCTCAAAGAGCTATTGGTGATTGTATCGGGCTTGTCAGTGCAAGACCCTCGAGAACGCCCGAGCGATAAGCAAACCCAAGCCGACCAAAAACACGCATTATTTCGCCAAGCCGACAGCGATTTTTTATTTTATCTCAGTCTTTGGCAGGCAATTCATGGTGCCTTATTTAAAAGCAATGAATTTAAAAGCAGTGATCTTGACCATCAAAAAAATGCAACGCTAGATGATGAAGCCGCGCCAATCGCGCAAAGCCCGTATGGAAACGACAAACTAACCAACAGCCAACGTAAAAGCTTTGCCAAAAAACATTTTTTAAGCTCGCCACGTTTACGTGAATGGCAACAAACCCATAGCCAGTTGTTGCAAATGGTGGATGGTTTAAAATTAACCATCAACCAAGAGCCAGCCAGTTATGTGCCTATTCACCGAGCATTGCTCACGGGTCTGCTGTCGTTTATTGCCCAAAAAGTCAATGACGTCGATAAAAGCGGCAAGCTAATCAAAGCCAAACGCGGTGAGTATGTCACCGCGCGTCAGCACAAAGCCAAGATTTTTCCTGCCAGTACTTTGTTTAAGCAAAATCCGCTATGGGTGATGGCGTTTGAGGTGGTTGAGACCTCGCAGGTGTTTATGCGTACCGCTGCCAAAATTGAGCCAGAGTGGATTTTGGCGATGGCAGGGGATTTGCTCAAATACCATTATTTTGAGCCGCATTGGTCAGCCAAAACGGGGCATGTCAAGGCATACGCCCAAATCAGCCTGTTTGGTCTGATTGTGGTACACAAACAACTGATGAATTATGAGCGGGTCAACCTTACCGAGTCTCGAGAAATCTTTTTGCGAGATGCCTTGGTCTTGGGCAATCTGAATGCCCCGTCCACAGGGGATGGTAAAAAGGGCAAGTTGCCGCCATTTTTGCAGCATAATATGGATAAAGTCGCTGATGTCTCGTTGATTGAAGATAAGCTGCGACGTCGAGACTTGCTAGTTGATGAAGAGCAATTATACGACTTTTATGCCACGCGAGTGCCTGAGCATATCGCTAGTCGCAAAGTATTTGAAGATTGGCGAAAAGAAGTAGAAAAAACCGACCCACAGTTTTTATTTTTTAGTGATAAAGATGTACTCAACGAACAAGCGCCCGCTACCCAAGCTTTCCCAGAAACGTGGCAACTGGGTAATTTAAAACTACCGCTGTCGTATATTTTTGACCCGACCAGCGACGATGATGGCGTGACCATTAAAGTCCCGCTCGTTGCCTTACCACAGGTTGATGCGGTTGAATTACTGTGGGGTATTGCAGGGTGGCGCTATGAGCTGGTTTTGCAGCTATTAAAGACGTTGCCCAAAGATATTCGCCGTCAAATCGTACCTGTGCCCGATACCGCCAAACAAATTTTTGACATGCTAGAAAAAAACCACCATGGCGGACTGCTAAAGCAACTGTGCGATGCCTTAAACCAGCGCGGCGTACGTGGGGCAAACAATCAATTTGTAGCGCCAAAAGACTTTAACCCAAGCGAGGTTGAAACCTATTTGCAGCCACAAATTGCGCTAGTGGATGACAAAAACCGCCTGATTGAAAAAGGGCGAGATATTGACGCATTAAAACTGCGTCATCAAGTCACCACAAGTCAGGCTGTAGCCAGTGGCAAAGGCGTACATAGCGAGTTTCCCGAGCATTTTAACTTTATGCAAAACCGTCACAGTGCAGGCGTGATGATCAAGCAGTTTTCGGCACTGGTTGCCGATGGACAACCAAGCTATAGCGATAAAAACGCTGTGTCTATTCAGCAATTTACTGATGTCAGTGTGGCACTCAAAAAACACCGTCAAGGCTTGCTTGCTTTAATCGGCAATGAGCTCGGTGCAAAAGCCAGACAGCTTACTAGCCAGATTGATAAAAACTTTAAACTTGCCTTTGCGCCGCTTGGTGAGCTTGATAGACTCAAAGATTTGCTGATTCATGCCACGCTTGATGCCACTTTTGAAAAATTTGTTGCAGAGTTTGACCATGAAAAATTCACGGCAGGGATTCATGATAAAGAGTTGGTGATTGCCATCAATCAGTTGCCTTTGACATTGGATGAATTTAACCAAGCCAAAGCCGTGGTGCTTGCCAATTTCTTGAGCGTTGGGCAAAGTGTACTAGCGCAGCTAAAATCGGTGTATGAGCAGTGGCAGCAAGTTCGCCAAAAACTGCTGCTACTTGACCGTGATATTTTTGAAGAAAGTATCGAAGATATCGAAGACCAGCTCGATGATTTGAGTTTATCGGACTTTGTGTACCGCATGAGTTATCAAGATTGGCAGCAATATCCGCGTTATTTGCAGGCGTTGTTGGTGCGTCTTGATAGGCTTGAGCACAATTTGGATGCCGATCTTGATGCCGTGTATCAGCTTGATAAACACATGGAGAGGCTGTCTGTGAAGGGTAATGATGAGAAAATTATGCCGTATCGTTGGTTGGTTGAGGAGTTTCGGATTCAGCTGTTTGCCCAGCCGATGAAAACCCGTGTGCCAGTCTCAGATAAACGCCTAGAAAAATTGTGGGCTGAGTTGAATATTTAAAACAAAAAATCCGTCAAAATTTGGCGGATTTTTTATAAAATATTGATTTAAAATAGTTTTTCTAAACTTTGTTTGAACTAAAATCATGATCAATAGTGTTTTTTCAGGGTATGGTTCATATTGAATAGTCATGATGGGGATTGCTACAGTTGATAGGTATTTTACCAACAATAGGTTATAAACAATAGATTGATTTTTTTAGCATTTGAAATTTTTACCTATACAGTTAATTTGAGTCGATGAAAAATTAAAAAGTTGATTTGGTAAAAACAGCAAAACTTAGTAAAATAGTCAGATTAAATTTTTTAAAAGTGAAAGTCATGCCAAGCCAACCGCAAGTTTTTAATCCCCAAGCTACCAATAAACCCGCCACCCACCACCAAGCCAACCACAACGAAAACCGTACTGTAGGTCAAAGCGCCAGCCAAACGGCGCACCAACTGGCTCAAGATATAGCAACGACAAAAGCGCCTAAGATTGGTTTTGTGTCGCTTGGCTGCCCCAAAGCCTTGGTGGATAGCGAGCGCATTATCACCGAGCTTAGCCGTGATGGCTATCAAGTCGCCAGTGACTATGATGGCGCAGATTTGGTGGTGGTCAATACTTGCGGCTTTATCGAATCTGCGGTGCAAGAATCGCTTGACGCCATTGGTGAGGCGATTACCAAAAACGGTAAGGTGATTGTCACCGGTTGCCTTGGCAAAGATGCCGAAAAAATCAAAACCATGCACCCAGCCGTGCTTGCGGTGACTGGCGCACATGCCTATGAAGAAGTTGTCAATGCCGTGTCGCATTATGTGCCAAAACCTGCACCATCAAAAACTTACGACCCAAAAATCGACCTAATCAATGATGCGGGCATTAAGCTTACGCCAAAACATTATGCTTATGTCAAAATATCCGAAGGTTGTAACCACCGTTGCACATTCTGTATTATCCCAAGCTTTCGTGGAGACCTCGTTAGTCGCCCGATTGACAGTATCATGACTGAAGCGGCTGCGCTCAAAAACGCAGGCGTCAAAGAACTCTTAATCATCTCGCAAGATACCTCAGCCTACGGCGTCGATCTTAAATACAAAACCAGTTTTTGGAATGGCATGCCCATCAAATCCAAATTTTACGATATGTGCGAGGCACTGAATCGACTGGGCATTTGGGTGCGTTTGCATTACATCTATCCTTACCCGCATGTCGATGCTGTGGTGAAACTTATGAGTGAAGACAAGCTACTGCCATACCTTGATATCCCGTTCCAACATGCCAGCCCCAATGTGCTCAAAGCCATGAAACGCCCCGCGCATAGCGAAAACGTACTGGAGCGCATCAAAACTTGGCGCTCGATTTGCCCCGATATTGTCATTCGCTCCACTTTCGTGGTGGGTTTCCCTGGGGAGACGGAAGAAGATTTTGAATATTTGCTTGACTGGCTCAAAGAGGCGCGATTAGACAGAGTAGGGGCGTTTACCTATTCAGAAATAGAAGGCGCGGCGGCAAACGATTTGCCGAACCCTGTGCCAGAAGCTATCAAACAACAACGCTATGAACGACTGATGGCGCTACAGCAACAAATCAGTGCCGAAAAACTGGCTGAGAAAGTCGGTAAAACCTTAAAAGTGCTGGTTGATGAGATTGATGAAGAAGAAAATATCGCCATTTGTCGTAGCTATGCCGATGCGCCAGAAATTGACGGTCACGTGTATGTAGATAATATTGATGCATCGGTTAAAGTCGGTGAATTTTTAACCGTCACCATTGATGAAGCCAATGAGTATGACCTTTTTGCCAGTTTTACAGCTGAACTGTTATAGTAAAAACTGAATTATAATGAATAAGGTCATTCATGGTGAGCCTGTCGAACCATAGCGACCGCCACCCTTCGACAGGCTCAGGGCGAGCGGTGCTCATTTTAATTTCCGATTAACTATATAAGGATAAAAATTGTCATGTCTCAATCAATGATAGCGTATGGCTTTTTAGCGATTGCGATTGTCAGTGAAGTTACTGGTGCAACTTTTTTGGCAAAATCAGAGGGGTTTAGCAAACCCTTGCCCACTATTATCACCATGATTTGTTTTGGCATTGCTTTTTATCTTCTTTCACAAGTCATCAAAATCATACCACTGGGGATAGCTTATGCCATTTGGTCAGGGGTGGGTATTGTGTTGACCGCTATTATTGGTTACTTTATTTTGGGTAACAAATTGGATTTACCCGCCATCGCGGGAATGAGCCTAATTGTATTGGGTGTGATTGTGATTAATCTGTTTTCTCATTCAGCCACGCATTAATAATCCACACATTAATATAGCACCTTGATAATTTGATGGCTAAAGCCGATTGAATTCTCGAAGTTAGAGCAGGCTAAAAATTAAAATGACTGTTGAAATTATCTTTACACTATCTAAAAACCGTTAATTTTGTTAAAATTTCGCCATTTGCATTATTTGTAATCCAACAGCCAACAAGAGGTCAACCATGTCTGATAAAGCTCCCCGTTACCAACGTATTTTGCTCAAACTCTCTGGCGAGGCCCTGGCAGGCAAAAATGATATGGGGATTGATTCAGGCGTATTAGACAGCATGAGCCTTGCGATTGCGCACTTGGTAGGATTGGGTGTGCAAGTGGGTATCGTGGTCGGTGGTGGCAACTTGTATCGTGGCGCTGCGCTACAAAAACAAGGCCTAGTGGGCCGTGTCACAGGCGACCAAATGGGTATGCTTGCGACCGTGATGAATGGCTTGGCGATGCGTGACGCCTTGGAGCGCCGTAATATCAAATGCCGTTTGATGTCAGCCTTGCCAATTGGCGAAGTGACTGAAAACTACAGCAGCCGCAACGCCATTCGCTATTTACAAAACAATGAAGTGTGCGTGTTTGTCGCAGGTACCGGCAATCCATTTTTTACTACGGATACCGCAGCATGTTTACGTGGCATCGAGATTGAAGCCAATTTAATCCTAAAAGCCACCAAAGTCGATGGCGTGTATAACAAAGACCCAAACACCCATGACGATGCCGTCAAATACGACGAACTTACCTTTGACCAAGTGCTAGATCAAAAGTTAGGCGTAATGGATTTGACTGCGATTGCCTTGCTGCGTGAGCATAACGTACCGCTGCAAGTATTTGATATGGCAAAACCTAACGCGCTGCTTCATGTGGTGATGGGCGAGTCAGAAGGCACCAAAGTTATCAATTACTAATTTCTAATTTGACATACAGAGTTTTAAAAGGATACAACATGATTAACGATATTAAAAAACAAGGCGAAGATAAAATGAAAAAGGCGATTGAAGCCTTAGAAAATGCCTTTAGCAAATTACGGACAGGCCGTGCTCATCCTGGTATTTTGCAGGGTGTGATGGTGTCTTACTATGGCTCTGAGATGCCACTTAATCAAGTGGCGAGCATCAACGTTGAAGACTCTCGTACCCTGTTAGTGCAGCCTTTTGACCGTAGCATGGTGCAGGCAGTCGACAAAGCAATTCGTGAATCAGATTTGGGTCTTAACCCAATGAGCGCAGAAGTGATTCGGGTGCCATTACCCGCATTGACGGAAGAAACCCGTAAAGATATGCAAAAGTTGGCACGTCATGAAGCCGAAGAGCGCCGTGTATCCGTGCGTAATGCTCGCCGTGATGCCAACAATGCCTTAAAAGCCTTGGTAAAAGACAAGCAAATCTCAGAAGACGATGAACGCCGCGCCAATGACGACATCCAAAAAATGACCGATAAATACATTGATAGCATTGATAAAATGCTCTCTAGCAAAGAAGCAGAGTTAATGGCCGTTTAATCGTTATTTATCCCATAAAAGAACCAATTCATAAGAAGTAGGTCATGGTTGAGTCAAAGGCAGCAATGCCACAACATATTGCCATCATTATGGATGGCAATAACCGCTATGCCAAAGCACATGGGCTACCAACCGGTGGCGGGCATATTGCCGGCAAAGATAATTTAGACCCTTTGGTTGAGCATTGCATGGATATCGGTATACGTGCATTGACGGTGTTTGCTTTTTCTAGCGAAAATTGGCAGCGCCCAGCCAATGAAGTGGCGTTATTGATGAAGCTGCTTGAGCAAACCGTCCATGACCAATTACCGCGGATGCTGCGGCATCAAATTTCTCTGCGCTTTATCGGTGATAGGGATGCCTTAACGCCACATTTACGCGCGATTATGCAAGATGCAGAAGAGCAAACTGCCCATTTTACTAAGATGAGTTTGGTGATTGCCATCAGCTACGGCGGTCAATGGGACCTCGTCAATGCCTGCCGCCAAGTTGCCAAGCAAGTGGCACAAGGCGCGCTTACTGCCGATGCCATTACCCAAGACGATTTTGCACGCCACCTGTCGCTATCGGATTTACCCGCCGTTGATATGTTAATCCGTACAGGGGGTGATTACCGCATTTCTAATTTTCTACTTTGGCAATGTGCGTATGCTGAGTTATTTTTTACCGAAACGCTTTGGCCAGATTTCAAGGCGGCTGAATTAGACCAAATGATTGATATTTTCATGGGTCGTGAGCGTCGATTTGGTAAGACCAGCGAGCAAGTATTGGGTTTGGGCTTTTAGTTAATCAATAGGAATTGTCATGTGGGAACGCATTAGAACCGCCATTATTTTGTTAGTGATTGTTGGCGTTGCAATGTTTGCTACCCGCGAGCCTATTTTGATGTTGCCGCTATTGTTAGTCGGTGCAGGTTTTGGGGCTTTTGAGTGGTCAAAGCTCATGCCGTCACTTGAACAAAATCCCGACAGTTATGTACCGCCTACCACCCAAATGCCGACCAAACCCGCCAAACCAATTGATTATATGTATACTCTTGTGATGCTAGGGATTGTCAGTGTGTTATTGGTGATAGCAAAGCTAACCGGCAGCATAGCCGCTTGGGTGTTTTTTTGGCTGGTCGCGGCGCTGATTTGGTTGCTAGCGATTGGCTGGATTCGCCATTATCCCAACAATACGCAAGCTTGGTATGGTAAGCAGTTGTACGTCATTGGTATGATTATACTGTCATCCGCCATTACTGCGATGTATTATCTGTGGTCACTTTCAGCTTGGTGGCTGTTATATGTTTTTGTATTGGTGTGGTGCGCGGATAGCGGTGCTTACTTTGTCGGACGAAAACTTGGCAGACGCAAAATGTCCCCGCACGTCTCACCCAATAAAAGTGTGGAAGGCTTATTAGGTGGACTTGCTACAGGCACGCTTGTGGTGATTGGCGTCTCTTTTGGGTTGTTAAACGATTGGTCGATGACGGCCATTGGCGTGTTTTTGCTGTTATCCTTGCTCACTATCATCATGTCCGTGTTCGGTGATTTATTTGAAAGTATGCTAAAGCGCCATGCAGGCGTCAAAGATGCCGGGGCATTGTTGCCAGGACATGGGGGCATTCTTGATCGTATTGATTCGCAGCTTTCAGCAGTGCCAATTTTTGCGTTGGGGTTTTGGGCGATGAAATTTTACGGATTAATTTAATGCTACATTGGGTTAGCTTTCAAAAATTTTCACACCTGCTTAATACCAATTTGTTCAATACCAATCTAGCCAATATCAATTTGTTTAATCCACTAATCAATGCAAGCTTGTGTTTCATTCAATCTTTTTTGCGCAACTGCTTGTTGATTGATGCTTAAAAATCTTCTCGCGTGTTAATATGCTTATCACAGTGGCAATTTGCCGCTGTAAACGCAAAATGTTATGTTTAACCGCCGTCTGCCCGCAACTTACTAGGTCATTGTAATGCTATCTTCAAGTCACACTATACCGCAAAAAAACATTGCTATTATGGGCGCAACAGGCTCTATCGGCGATAGTACCCTATCTGTCGTCAGTCAGCATCCTGATTTGTATAATGTGGTCGGGGTGACAGGGTTTTCGCGGCTCGATAAACTGTTGAGCATTTGCCAGCAATTTAAGCCAACTTATGTTTGTGTTGCCAAAGAAAAGGAAACAACATTTGCGCAGATGCTCAGCGATGCTCATCTAAGCTGCAAGATTTTGATTGGTGAGCAAGGTTTGGCCGAGCTTGCCACGTTAGCAGAAGTGGACATGGTGGTTGCGGCCATCGTCGGCGCTGCAGGCTTGCCATCAACGCTGGCAGCGGCTAACGCGGGTAAAACGATTTTACTTGCCAATAAAGAAGCATTAGTGATGGCAGGTGAGCTGATGATTAAAGCAGTCAAACAGTCAAATGCCAAATTGCTGCCAATTGATAGTGAGCACAATGCCATTTTTCAATGTTTGCCTACCGCGGTGCAACAACAACGCAATGCCATTCATGATGATAATCATGGTATTAAAAAGCTTTGGTTAACGGCCTCAGGTGGGCCTTTTTTATACAAAACACTCGATGATATGAAACGCGCCAGTGTTGCAGAGGCTGTCAAACACCCCAACTGGTCTATGGGGCAAAAAATATCGGTAGATAGTGCCACCATGATGAATAAAGGCTTGGAGCTGATTGAAGCAAGTTTCTTATTTGATATGCCGGTCTCTGAGATTGAAGTGGTCATTCATCCGCAAAGCATCGTGCACTCTATGGTTGAATACAACGATGGTAGTTTTTTAGCGCAACTAGGCAGCCCTGATATGCGTACCCCCATTGCCCATGCTATGGCATACCCCAATCGTATCAGCAGTGGGGTGCAGCGATTAGATATTTTTAAGTTAAGTAATTTAAATTTTGTCCGACCGGATTTAGAAAAGTTTAAATGCCTAGGGTTGGCTTATCAAGCCATGCAACAAGGTAGCTATGCTTGTATCGCCTTAAATGCCAGTAATGAGATAGCCGTTCAAGCGTTTTTAAACGGCGACATCTGTTTAACCGATATTGCCGATATCAATGAAAAAGTGCTATTGCAAGCCGAAAAACAGCCGATTGGATCATTGCAAGCAATTTTGGCAGTCGATAAACTAAGCCGTGAACAAGCACACCAATGTATTGCCGATTTAAACGCTTAAAAAATGCTTAAAAAAGCTTAAAAATAGTTGGCAACACTGGTTGATAATCGTTAAGAATGACTACATAACTTATTAACATAACGATAGTTAAATTATTTTTAGCCTGTGATTTTGTCAAAAGGATAGCCATGAATTTCATCTTGACCGTTTTAGCTGCGATTGTGGTACTAGGACCTTTGGTTGCGCTACATGAGTGGGGGCATTACATTGTTGCTCGGCTGTGCGGTGTCAAGGTATTGACCTATTCAATTGGGTTTGGTCCAAAGCTGCTAAGCTGGACAAGTAAAAAAACTGGGATTAATTATGCTCTCTCTGCGATTCCGCTTGGCGGCTATGTCAAAATGCTCGATGAGCGAGAAGGCAAAGTCAATCCAGCCGAACGTCATTTAGCCTTTAATAACCAAAAACCTTGGAAAAAAATCGCCATCGTCGCAGCAGGTCCGGTGATGAACTTACTCATTGCGATTTTTTTGTATTGGCTGCTATTTATCACCCCAACCCAAGTCTTGGCGACCAAAGTCGGCAGTATTTTGCCCAATTCACCCGTCAGTCAAACCAGTCTAAAAGTCGGTGACGAAATTGTTGCGGTCGATAATAAACCCATCCAAAGTTGGCAAGATATTAACTATGCGTTAGCCGATCGCATGGGCGAGTCGGGGCAAGTTAATTTGACGGTGAATGCCGCGCAAGGTCAAACCAATGTCGCCGTGCCAATACAGCGCTTTATGAAAGTAGAAGCGGGTAAAGCAACCAACCCCATTGATAGTCTAGGCGCGATTCCGTGGCAACCAAAAATTCCTGCGGTGGTCGGTGAAATTGTCCCAAATAGCGCTGCCGCGCGTCAAGGTCTGCAAGTCGGTGATACCATCACCCGTGTCAACGGTCAACCGGTGAGCGATTGGCTGGCGTTTTCACAAGTTGTCAAATCAAGCCCCGAGCAGTTATTAACCCTTGAAGTACAGCGCCAAGGCAAAATTACTACCTTACAAGTCATGCCACAAGCAAAAAAAGATACCATGGGCAATCGATTTGGACAAATTGGCGCAGCGGCAGCAGCATCTAAGGTCACGCCGCCACCTGAGTATATAAAAACCATTCAATATACCCCCATCCAAGCGGTGGAAAAATCCGTGCATCAAACCGTTAACTTGAGTGCCATGACCCTCAAATCCATGGGTAAAATGTTGATGGGCACCATTGGGGTTGAAAACCTATCAGGTCCTATTACCATTGCCAAAGTCGCCAATCAAAGCTTTAGCATCGGTTGGGAAGCGGTATTGTCGTTTATGGCGATTATCAGTTTAAGCCTTGCTGTGCTCAATTTATTACCCGTACCTGTGCTTGATGGCGGTCATATTGTCATGTATGCCTATGAGGCTATTTTTGGTAAACCTATGCCGGAGAAAATACAAATGATGGGAATGAATATCGGTTTAGTTTTGCTTGCAGGTTTCATGCTGTTGGCGATTGGTAACGATATCTCACGCTTGTTTTAACCGACCCAAATTTGGCTAAAATATTGATTTGTAGTTTTGTTTTTTCGCTAGACTTTACGCAAAATTTAGCTTACCTTATGCCAGTAAAATTTATTTACGTATTTCTTGTACTTTGATAATACAAGCTACACATCAAAGACAAACTATTACTAGAAGTTTAATCAAGTCACCCTTTTTGATAGCATTTGTCATTTTTAGCTAACTAAACTTAGATTACCAAACTTAGATTACCAAACTTAGATTACCAAGCCTAGATACAAACCTAGATACAAACCTAGATAAATACCTTTGGCTAACTAATTTTGGATACCTAAAAGTGACAGGTTTCATGCATTATCTTTGGGCAGTCGTCAATTCGGAAACAAGTTATATGCGAAATTCAGCGTTATTTTTGGTTGCACCGTTAGCACTCGTTACCTCGTATGCACAAGCGGCAAATTTTACCGTGAGCGATATTCAATTTAATGGATTGACACGGGTATCCGCTGATAACCTCTATCCCGTGCTTGCTGTCAATACCGGTGAAGTAGCAAACGATACCAATATCGCAGCTAGTATCAAAGCCCTCTATGAAACTGGCAATTTCTCAGACGTTAAAGCGTCCCAATCAGGCAATAAATTGGTATTTGACGTGGTAGAGCGCCCAATTATCGCAAATGTCACTTATGAGGGTAATAAACTGATTCCAAAAGAAGCAATAACCGAAGGCCTAAAACGTATTGGCATTGTAGAAGGCAATGTGTTAAAACAGGCGACAGTTGAGCAAGTGCAAAATGAGCTAAAACAGCAATACAACCAGCAAGGTTATTATAATAGCGAAGTTAAGGTGACCCAAACGCCCTTAGACAATAACCGCGTTGCGCTTAAATTTAATTTTGTTGAAGGTAAAGCGGCGCGTGTTGTCGATATCAAGGTGATTGGCAACAAACATTTTAGCGACAAAGAAATCAGACAAGCGATGAGCATCAAAGAAAGCTCATGGATCAATGTGATTAGCAAATCTGACCGCTATGCCAAAGAAAAGCTTGCGGCAAGTTTAGAAAATGTCACCGCCATGTACCAAAACGCGGGCTTTGTCAAATTCACCATCAATGATGCCACCATTAATTTAAGTCCAGAAAAAGACAAAGTGTTTATTGAGCTCAATCTTACTGAAGGTGAGCAATATAAATTTGGCAATGTCAACTTTATGGGTACGCCCAACTACGATACCGACAAGCTTCGTAAGCAAGTGGCATTTAAGCCAGGCGAGCGTTATTCACAACGTCAAATGACGACAACTTTACAGAATCTTGGCACATTGTACGGTAACGATGGCTACTATTTTGCCCAAATCCGCCCAGTGCCGCGTATCAATGAAGACACTCGCACGGTAGATGTCGATTTCTTTATTGATCCTGTGCGTCCTGTATATGTGCGCCGTATCAATTTTACCGGTAACAATAAAACCGCAGATGAAGTATTGCGCCGAGAAATGCGCCAAATGGAAGGCGCATTGGCTTCCAATGAAAAAATCGATTTGTCGCGCACGCGTTTGATGCGTACAGGCTTCTTCAAAACTGTCAACATGGATGTCAAACCTGTCCCTAACACCCCCGATCAGGTAGATATTAATGTCGCAGTAGAGGAGCAACCATCAGGTACCAGTACCATTGCGGCTGGTTATTCACAAAGTGGTGGTATCACTTTCCAAGCAGGTTTAAGTCAATCCAACTTTTTGGGTACAGGTAATCAGGTCAATATTTCGTTATCGCGTTCTCAGACGTTAGATAGTTATAATTTGGGCTATACCAACCCGTACTTTACCCCAGATGGGATATCGCAAAGTGCCAGTATCTATACACGCAAAACCAAATATGACAGAAAAAACATTTCAAACTATGTAACAGACTCGTATGGTGGCACCTTAGGTTTTAGCTACCCGATTGATGAAAATAAGAGTTTAAGTGCCGGTCTCACACTTGATAATACCAAAATCAAAGCAGGCGCTTTGTTAGCGGTATCAAACTATCAATACTTAAAAGACGAAGGTGCTCTGCAAGTAGGTTCAGACTCTGATGGCAATGAATCATTCGAATCAGACCCATTTAATACCGCGAGCTTAAATTTAGGCTGGAATATGAACACGCTTGACCGTTGGCGTTTTCCAACCAACGGTATGTCACATAACGTCAATTTGGAACTGGCCTTCGGTGATGCCACTTACCAAAAACTGGTCTACCAAGGAAACTACTATCGCCCATTCCTAAAAAATACCGTACTACGCGGTTATACCAAGTTAGGATATGGTAACGATTTACCTTTCTGGAAAAATTTCTTCGCAGGGGGTTATGGCTCATTGCGTGGTTATCAGAATGCCACTTTAGGCCCTACCAGTAATCGTTATTACCCAGTGAAAAATAATAGTGGGGTCGATAATTACCCAGAAGAGATTGGCGGTAATGCACTCGCGCAAGTGGGTACTGAATTAATCTTGCCGATGCCGTTTAAAGGCGATTGGGCAGACCAAATCCGTCCGGTGTTATTTATTGAAGGGGCACAAGTGTTTGACACCACCAATAAATATGACCAAAAAGTCACAGTGGGTGGCAATACCGTATCGCTATTAAATGAAAAAGACAATAACATGCGTTTTAGCGCGGGTGCGGGTTTCACTTGGATTACCCCAATTGGTCCAATCTCATTAAGCTATGCCGTTCCGCTTAATGATAAAGATAAAGATAAAGTCGACAATGTACAGTTCGAAATTGGACGTACATTCTAAAAGGTCTATGTATATGAAAATAATCACTCAGTTAGCCACAGCAAGTATTTTAAGTGTATTGGCAATGCCAGTGTTTGCCAATACCGTTGCGGTTTGGAATTCCCAAGTTGCCATTAACAATACTAACATCGCCAAAACCAAAATTGGCGTGGTGCAAGCGGCGGTCAAACCAAAGCAGCAGCAGCTTGACAGCTACAAAGCCACCATTGAGCGTTTGCAAAAACAATATGCCACGCAAAACGCTCAGATGACCCAAGCACAAAAGGATGATTTGCGTAAGCAAATTCAAACCAACCTACAAAATTATGAACAGGTTGCCAGTCAAATCCAGTCCATCATTGATGCCAATGAGGCAGAAGTGATGCAGCGAATTGTCCCCAAAATCCAAGCCATTAAAGAAAATATTGTGCGTCAAAAAAATATTGATGTGCTCATTGATAATCGTGATAGAACAGTTAGTTATGTCAAACCCGAATGGGATGTAACGGCAGATTTTACCAAAGCGATTAATGATCAAGTAAAATAATATTTTTTAAGCTCAGAGGTTTTAGCAAAAACGCAATATTCGACTATTGCGTTTTTTATTTTGTGTGTAAAATTAAGGCAAATTTTAAGCAAACGATTGGAGTAATCACATGGCGTTCACCATCGCACAAATTTTGGATTTTTTAGCTAGTGACGTCATTGACCAAGGGGATGCGCAAACCAGCCAAAATTTGCAGAAACAAATTTCCAAAATCGCCGCCCTTGACGATGCCACCGACACCGATATCACGTTTATCGCCAATCCTCTATTTGAATCAAAATTGCAAACCACGGGCGCTGGTGCCGTGCTAGTCCCCGCATCCTTACAGGAAAAAAGCCCAAGCCATAGCGTTGCCATCGTGGTCAAATCACCTTATGCCGCGTATGCCAAACTGACCGCATTGTTTGAACCAACCCAAGCGTATCGTCAGACAGTCAACCCTAATTTATCGGACAGTTTGATTCACCCGACTGCCATTTTGGGTAACAATCTGCAGTTGGGCGACAATGTGCGTATTGGGGCGTATAGCCAAATTGGTGATAACTGCGTCATTGGTGATGGCGTCAAGATTGATGCCCAAGTCAATATTCAGCCCAATGTCGTGATTGGCGAAGGTAGCTTAATTGCGCCGCACGTGTACATCGGTCATGATTGTGTATTGGGTAAACATGTCAGCTTGCATAGTCATGCCAGCATTGGCAATGACGGGTTTGGCTTTGCCCCTAGAGGCAGTACAGATGAAGCAGGTTGGCAAAAAATTCACCAATTAGGACGAGTGATACTGGGCGATCATGTCAGCGTAGGCAGCCATACCTGTATCGATCGTGGTGCGCTGAATGATACGGTTATCGGTAATCATGTCATTATCGATAATTTGGTGCAAATTGCCCATAATGTAAAAATTGGTGCTGGCACGGCGATTGCAGCGTGTGTGGGGATTGCTGGCAGTACAGAAATTGGTAAACGCTGCATGATTGGCGGGGCATCAGGTTTTGCAGGTCATATCAAAATTTGTGATGATGTCACGATTACTGGCATGACGATGGTAACCAAATCGATTCACCAACCGGGTGTATATTCTTCAGGCATGCCAGTGATGCCCAATAGCTTATGGAAAAGAGCGTATATTAATTTTAAGCAACTTGGCAAACCAAAAAGTTAATCGTTACCTTTATCCATCAAATAATTTGAGAAAACAACTGTAAACTCAATCTTAAAACCGTTACAATGGTTGTTTTTCACAAATCTATTTTTTTGATAAAGATGATTTAAAAGTATAAAGGATATATCCATGGATTTTGATAAGTTGATTGATGAAGACATCGCTGGCCTTGCACAGATTGGGGTGACATTACCTCTCAATGCCGTTGTGTTACGTGATTATCTGCCTCACCGTTATCCTTTTATGCTATTAGACAGAGTCACTGCGGTAAAACCCAATGAGTGGATTACCGGTCTTAAGAACATCACCATTAACGAGCCTTTCTTTAATGGTCATTTTCCTGAAGAGCCTATCATGCCAGGCGTCTTAATGATTGAAGCCATGGCGCAGGTAGCGGGTGTACTGGGTTTTATCAGCAAAAATGTCAAACCAAGAGATGGCTATATTTATCTGTTCGCTGGGGTCGATAAAGTGCGTTTTAAACGTCAAGTCATCCCTGGTGATCAGCTTATTTTACGCGCCAAAAAGACCATGGAGCGTCACAGTATCTATAAATTTAGTTGCACAGCTTGTGTGGGTGATGAGTTGGCAGCGAGTGCCGAAATTACCATTGCAGAGCAGCGTACCCAATATCACCAGTCATGACTTTAACATCATTTTTACATGGCTTGAATAAGGCGCGTTTGGGTAAGCTATACCGATAAAATCTGTTTAAGTTAAGCAAAATCCTTGATAAAAATGGCATACTTTAGTAAAAATGCTATAATGTCGTTTTTATTTTAACCTGCTGTTTATAGTTAGCTTTGCCTATGGTCTCAGCTAAACCTGTATTTTTAGTTCTCCTTGAATAGTGGGCTGGTATAAGGATTTTTCATGACGATTCACCCAACGGCGATTATTGATGCCACTGCAACGATACACCCGTCGGTCAAGATAGGGCCGTATTGCATTATTGGTGAACATGTCACAATTGGGGCGCAGACTGTGCTTCACCCCCATGTTGTTGTTAGCAAGTTCACCCGTATCGGTGAGCGTAACCAAATTTTTCAATTTGCTAGCATTGGCGAAGACTGCCAAGATCTCAAATACCAAGGCGAGGAGACGTGGCTAGAAATCGGCGATGACAATCGCATTCGCGAAGCCTGTAGCATTCATCGCGGCACGGTACAAGATAAAGGCATCACACGCGTTGGTAGCCGTAATCTGTTTATGGTCAATACCCATATTGCGCACGATTGCGTGATTGGGAGCGACAACATTGTGGCTAATAATGTGGGGATTGCAGGGCATGTCCGCATCGGTAACCATGTGATTGTCGGTGGTAATTCAGGTATTCACCAATTTTGTAGCATTGATGATTATAGTTTGATTGGTGGCGCAAGCTTGATTTTAAAAGATGTTGCGGCTTTTAACATGGTATCTGGCAACCCTGCCAAAAGCCATGGTCTTAATATCGAAGGCATGCGCCGCAAAGGTTGGTCAAAGCAGACTATTGATTATCTGCGACAAGCTTATCGGGTGATTTTCCGTTCAGGACTGACCAAGGAAGAAGCCATTTTCGCGGTGACCGAGCAGCTATTACCCCAAGAACCTTTGGTACAATTGCTATTGGATTCCCTAATTCATAGCGAACGTGGCTTAGTCAGATAACGTGGTAAGATAAGGTAGTAAAAAAAGATAGCGTTGCTATTTAGCGTATCAACAGCAGCTTATAAAAAGTAAAAAAGAGCCAAATCGGCTCTTTTTTTTAGGTGTTTTTAAGTGTTTTTTAGGTCAAATGCAAATCAGGTTTTGGTAAGTTTTGCTGCTGATAAAAAGTATCGACAAACGCATCAAACTTATCATCTTCAATGGACTGACGAATATCTGCCATCAAGCGCTGATAGTAACGCAAATTGTGTATGGTGCCCAACTGTGCCGATAGCATTTCATTGCATTTAAACAAATGATGCAAATAGGCGCGGCTAAAATTCTGACAAGTATAACAATCACATTCGCTATCAAGCGGACTTTGGTCAAAACGGTGCACCGCATTTTTAATTTTAACGGCGCCAAAAGTGGTGAAATAATGACCGTTTCGTGCATTACGTGTTGGCATCACGCAATCAAACATATCAACACCGCGGCGTACCGCTTCCACGATATCTTCAGGTTTACCCACGCCCATCAAGTATCTGGGCTTATCGGCGGGCATATCATCGGGTAAGTAATCAAGCACCGCCATCATTTCTTCTTTTGGCTCACCGACTGACAGTCCACCAATGGCATAACCATCAAACCCAATAGCGAGCAACCCTTCTAGGGATTTTTCGCGAAGGTTGCGATACATACTGCCTTGGATAATACCAAATAAAGCATTCTTGTTACCCAGTTTTTCATGCGCATTTTTACAGCGCTCGCCCCAACGCAGCGATAATTCAAGCGATGTATCCGCTTCGCTAGGTGTCGCAGGGTAAGGCGTGCATTCATCAAACTGCATGACGATGTCTGAGTTGAGTGAGTATTGAATTTGCATCGATATTTCAGGTGATAAAAACACCTTTGCGCCATCAATCGGCGAGCGAAAATAGACGCCTTCCTCTTTGATTTTACGCATTGCACCAAGGCTAAAGACTTGAAAACCGCCCGAATCGGTTAAAATCGGCTTGTTCCAACCGATAAAGTCATGTAAGCCGCCAAATTTGTCAATGACATCGGTCGTCGGGCGCAGCCAAAGATGAAAGGTATTGCCCAAGATGATTTCGGCACCGATTTCGTGGATATCGCGCGGCAGCATGCCTTTGACGGTGCCATACGTACCGACAGGCATAAAGGCAGGGGTTTGCACATCGCCATGAGCGAGATGAACCGTACCACGGCGAGCACGGCTCTCGCCTACAGCGTTTTTATGTAAGGTAAATTGCATAATCTAAAGTTTCTGTAACAGGTTTTTTAAAAGGTTAAAATCATAAAAGGTTGAAATTATACCATTTTTTCCAACAACATCGCATCACCGTAACTAAAGAAACGATATTGTTGCTCGATGGCGTGCTGATAAGCCTGTTTGATAGGCTCACTGCCTGCAAACGCTGACACCAGCATCAATAGCGTGGATTTTGGCAAATGAAAATTGGTGATGAGCTTATCAATCACCCCGAACCTAAATGACGGATAAATAAAAATATCGGTGTCACCTGACCAAGCCGATAGCATTGGGTTTTCGAAGCTGGCGGTTTTTTGAAACGCCGTTTCTAATACCCGTGTCACAGTGGTACCGACCGCAATCACTTGCCCGCCACGGGCTTTGGTTTGGTTAATCAAATCGGCAGTCGCTTGGGGCAACTCGGCATATTCTGAGTGCATTTTATGGCGCAAAATATCCTCTGTCTTGACAGGGGCAAATGTGCCTGCACCGACATGCAAGGTGACAAAGGCGGTATTGATGCCCTTGGACTTGAAGGCAGCCAATACGTTATCATCAAAATGCAAGCTTGCGGTCGGTGCGGCTACACTGGCAAGTTTGGTTGGGTCATGAAATACCGTTTGATAGCGGGTTTCGTCATTGTCATCGGCATGGCGCTCAAAATAGGGCGGAATCGGTAGTTCACCATAGTTTTCAAGCACAGGCAGTATCGGCTGATCAAATTCTAGCAAAAATAAATTGTCCTCACGCCCCTTTACCGTGGCATGAATGTTACCATCGGCAAGGCTCAACGTTTGCCCTTCTTTTGGGCTGCGGCTGGCGCGTACATGACACAAAGCTGTGTGCTTTTGGCTCATAGTAGCATCATCGGGCAAAATACGCTCGACCAATACTTCGACCGCCCCGCCACTGGCTTTTTGCCCAAACAGCCTTGCTTTCATGACCTTGGTGTCATTAAACACCACCAAGTCACCACTATTTAACAACTCTGGCAAATCCACAAATTGTTGGTCTTTGGGTTGACCATGGGCAGGCAAATACAGCAATCGAGAAGCGGAGCGCACCGCTAACGGATAGCGGGCAATGAGTTCATCAGGCAGTTGATAATCAAAATCATCTAAAGTTAAAGGCATTTATGGGTTACTCGGTGATAGCAGAATCTTTAGCAAGGTGGACATTGGCTTTAGGAAATGGGCGGATTTTATCGGCGTCCGACCAAGCTTTGACCCAGTCATCAGGTGGCATATTGATATCTTTATAATCCAATGCGCTGAGCACTTGCTCAGTCGGCAAAACCTTGCCTGTCACGATGTTGGTGATACCAGTGCGCAGCAGCGCAGAGCAAGTCGGCTGACCTTTGACCCACATGCTTTGTTCAATATAAAACCAGCGCTCATCAACAGCTATCAGTCGGGTTTTGATGGTGACCTTATCAAATAAACGAACACGCTTACGATATTGGATGGTACTACCAGCGACCACCAGCCCCCAACGGTGCTTGAATAATTTTTTGGCAAGCCCTGAGCGAATGGCAAGATCATTTCGCCCCAAATCAAACAGCGTAAAAATACGCCCGTTGTTCATTTCAAAAAAATGGTCAATGTCGTTGATATTAGCGGTCAAGGTGATTTCACTGGTATCGGTTAATTGAAGCGAATGACCTTGCTTTTGTTTAATTGCGCTTTTGATGGCATGGGTGCCCAGTCGTAAAAAAGGATACATGGTTGTTCTCAATCTAAATTTGTGCCACATTATAGGTAAATCGCGCTTGTTTAGCAAAATTTGTCACTATCATTACCCGACAAGTCACTATCATTACCCTACAAAAGGAAAGCAAATGACCAATCAATCGCAGGTAGCAGCGCAACCCTTATCAGCGGAGGCTAAAAAGGTATTAGATTTTTGGTTGCAGCAAAATACTAAACCATTTTGGTTTGCCAAAGATGAGGATTTTGATAAAACGGTAACCGCTAAATTTTTAGCCACACTTGAGCAAGCCAAACGAGGCGAGTTAGGGGATTGGCGAGCCAGTACAAAAGGGCGACTGGCGGAAATCATTGTATTGGATCAGTTTTCGCGCAATATTTTTCGAGATTCTTCACAGGCTTTTGCCCAAGATGGCATGGCGTTAGTATTGGCGCAAGAAATCGTCAAACAGCCAGATTTTGACAAGTTAAATCAAGACGAACGCAATTTTGCTTTAATGCCGTTTATGCATGCGGAATCGGCAACCATTCATCAGCAGGCGTTGCCACTGTTTAAAAAATACGCCAGTGCCGATACGTTAGCGTTTGAATATAAGCATCAAGCCATTATTGAGAGATTTGGGCGCTATCCGCACCGCAATGCGATTTTGGGTAGACAATCCAGTGACGAGGAAATCGCCTTTTTACAACAACCCAACTCGTCATTTTAACTTTTATTAAGTTGTTGCTGGATCGCCCAATCAATATGTTCTTGTGTGTTCTCGCTTAGCATTGGGCGTTTTTGTTGCAATTTGTCAATAATTGCTTGGCTAAACGGTGCATTACCCAAGGCTACCGCCACATTGCGCATAAAATTGTCGTAGCCCGTGCGGCGAAGGGGCGAGCCTTCGGTTTTTGTCAAAAAATCCTGTGCATCCCATGCCCATAACTCAAGCAGTGACATATCATCTAAACGGTGACGCGGATTAAAATCCTCAATCGTCGCTAATCTGGCAAATTTATTCCAAGGACAAATCAGCTGACAATCATCACAGCCAAAAATGCGATTGCCGATTTTTGGGCGAAGTTCTACAGGGATTTTGCCATCTAATTCAATGGTTAAATACGAAATACACAGCCGTGCATCGACATCATAATGCCCGGTGGGTGTTTTGCGGATGGCATGGGTAGGGCACACATGAATACAAGCACGGCAACTGCCACAATGCGATAATGTGGTTTCGATTTGCTTTTTATCCTCTGCCAAAGGCAAGCTGGTAAATAATTCCCCCAACACAAAAAATGATCCCGCTTGTGGGTAAATCAGCAAGGTGTGTTTGCCTGTCCAGCCCAAACCTGCTTGCTCAGCCAACGCTCGCTCAAATATAGGTGCGGAGTCGCTAAAGGGGCGAAATACAAAGTCGTTGGCATATTGCGGATAATCGGTGGTTAGTTTGTCTCGAATCAGTCTGGCTAGGGTTTTTAATAAGCCTCGCATGGTTTTATGATAATCACGTCCTCGAGCATAGCGGGCAATAATCGCTGAGTTGGGGCGCTCGTTGTCTGGCACACTGCGTTTGGGTGGGGGCGTGACCAAATAATCTAAACGCACACTAATGATACTTTGCGTCCTGTCAACTAACAGGGCAGGGTTAGCACGTTTATCATGATTGTCTTCAAAAAACAGCATATCGCCATGTTTACCTTGTGCTAGCCAGGTTTGCAAGGCATCAAGCTGTTTTACAAAGATGGGATTGGCGGGATGGACAAAGCCACAATCAGCAAACCCCAACGCCTTGGCTTGCGCCTTTATCCAGCCCTTGAGTGCATTGAGTTCGTTTGTAGTGTCCAACATGCCAACAACCAGATAAAATTAAAATGCTATTATAGCAAAATAAACACCTACCACATCATTGGATCATCTTATGCAAAGTAATGCACAGACGGATAAAAATACTGTGATGCAAAACGCCATTGCCTTATATACCCCCAAACAAATTTATGACCTTGAAAAAAACTGGTTTAGCAAAAATAACAGTTTTGCCTTGATGCAACAAGCTGCATGGCAACTTGCACACATCATCAAGCAGGAAAGCACTAAAAAAAGCAGTCACCCTCAAAAATCGGTATTGGTAGTGGCAGGCGCGGGTAATAATGGCGGCGATGCTTGGTTGGTGGCGCATTATGTGAACAAGCTTTGCCCAAATTGGTCAGTTACCGTAGTACAAGTCGCAGCGCCTAGCACCCTCGAAAGCCAAACAGCAAAGCACCTGTACCAGTCAAGCTGTGCAAATGCGGCAAAATATCTGACGTTGACGGCATTTTTACAGCCATTTTATGAGCTTGGTTTAAGCTATCATTATGATGTGGTGATTGATGGGTTATTGGGGATTGGGCTCGATGGCAAGCCTAGCGGTGATTATCAGACAATCATCAATTGGATTAATCAATACCGCAAGCAAGTTCACGCTTGTCAAGTCATCAGCATCGATGTACCCAGCGGACTTAATGCCGCTACGGGCGAAGTGTACGATGATACTGCGATTAAGGCAGACAAGACACTTTGTTTAATTGGGCGAAAGGTCGGGCTACATATCGGGGATAGTAAAGATTATGTTGGCACTGTGATTGATGTGCCTTTGCTCCCTGTTGAGCAATCAGGCATCTTGTTACACACGAATCTACCTAACTTGCCACAACGTCAGCAGGTGAGCCATAAAGGTACGTATGGCCATGTACTCATCATCGGTGGCAATCGGTTACAGGATGGGCATGGCATGGCAGGGGCGGCGATATTGGCCGCCAGTGCAGCATTGAGCAGTGGTGCAGGCAAAGTCACCGTTGCTTGTCATCGAGATTTTCATTCAGCTATTATCACCGCTTTGCCCAATGCCATGACCGCGGATTTACATAATATCGCTAGCGTCATCGAGCTGATTAACGCGGTAGATGTGGTTGCCATCGGCATGGGTTTGGGTAGAGATAAAGCAACGCTTGATTTATCCTCCGTTGCCGTAAAACCACCGACTTTAGGCGGTGGATATAAGGCAACTCATACACTATAACGCTTGCATAAATTTTGCTAAAATAATTTGCATGAAAACACTCAAGCTACGCATACGAGATAAACACACAGCAAAGCTTAACCGCCTAAGCGGTTCGGTCAATTTCGTATGGAACTACGTCAATGACTTGAGTTACAAGCACCTACAAAAAACTGGTAAATTCTTTTCAGCTTATGATTTGAACGAATACACCAAAGGTAGCGGTGAATTACTGGGGTTACACTCGCAAACCATTCAAGCCATCAATGAAACCCACGCCAAAGCTAGAAAACAATTCAAAAAAGCTAAACTATCATGGCGAACCAACAACCCAAATTCAAAACGTAAATCATTAGGTTGGCTACCATTTAAACAATCTGCCATTAAGCATATTGCCACGCACCAAACAGGCAAAAAGGGCTTAAAATCCACCTTGCAACTAAGCCTAGCCAAAGGACAAAAACTAGTCATTGACCTATGGGACAGCTACAACCTTAGCCTATACCAAATCAACACATGCGAATTGGTACAAGACAGCCGTAACCGTTGGTATGCCTGTATCACCGTCAAAGACTACCCCAAGACACAATGCGGTACAGGCAGTGTAGGCATTGACTTAGGACTTAAAGACAGTGCCACCGCCTCAAATGGCAATAAATTACAAATCAAACAAACGCTCAAATATGCTAAAGCGTTAGCCATTGCTCAAAGAGCTAAAAACAAACAACGTATCAAGGCTATCCATGCCAAAATCAAAAATACACGCCAAGACCTCATCCATAAATTCACCACCCAATTAGTCAAGGACAATGCCCTAATCGTGGTCGGTGATGTGAAAACCACCCAATTTAACAGTAAAAAAAGCAAACTCGCCAAATCGGTTTACGATGCAGGCTGGTTTGAACTGAAACGACAACTGACCTACAAATGCGAGAACGCAGGTTGCCGTTTTGAAATCGTGAATGAGAGATACACGACCCAGCGATGTTCGTGTTGCGGTGAAATCACCGCCAATAGTCCGAAAGGTAGAAAATCGCTTGGAATAAGAGAATGGATATGTGCTTCGTGTGGCACATGGCATGATAGAGATATCAATGCCAGTAAGAACATTCTTGCGGTCGGGCTTGACCGTCTTGTAGAAGGAATCCCCTTGCTTTAGCAAGGGGAGGAAGTCAATTAACCAGTATCTTACGGCGATCAAACAATCAGAGAAACTATGTGTTATTGACGCTGATGGTTTATACCATTTAGCAGATTGGGCAGGCACGAGTGACGGTTTAACTGCTCCAAGTCAACCACGATTGGGACAGTCAAACCAACGGTTTTATCTGACGCCGCATTCAGCGGAAGCAGGACGTTTGCTCAATCAACCCTATGCCGACATCGATCGAGACAAAATCAGCGCAATTCGGGCATTAGCTCACCAATATGGAGGCAATTGGCTTATCAAAGGTGCACAAACGATTGTGCTTGAACGAGACTGTCTTGAACGAGACAGCATTGATATTTGCGGCTTGGGTAATGCCGGTATGGCGACGGCTGGCATGGGCGATTGCTTGGCAGGTCTGATAGCGGGCTTATTGGGGCAAGCAATTGCCGCACCCATGCTAACCTCCGTGCTCATACATGCCAAAGCGGGTGATACATTAGCAGAAAAAATGGGGGAATATGCGTTGCAGGCCAATCACATGGCATCGGCAATCGGTGACATCATCCATCAAATCACGGACGATTAAAATCACGGCACGTTAAGAAAGTTCAATAGAAAAAAGGTGAGAATTCACTCACCTTTAACCTTTACACACCTTTAATTTTAATTGAACGCTAAATTTATATAGCATGCAAAGTTATTTACAGTATTGGCTCACTGTTTGCGCGACTTGCTGACGGCGTAGCTCAATTTCACGACCATCTAAGTATTTACGTTCACCTTTATCGTCCATCTCATAGACACGCCCGCCTTGGTTTAGGTTGGCAAGGGTACTTTGTAAGGCTTTGCAGCGCTCCGCATCTTGCTGTTTTTTGAGTTGCTGATTTTGTGCTTCAAGTTCAGCAGCGCGTTTTTGATCGGCTGTCAGCGTTGGTGAGACACCTGATGCAGCACCTGTGCTATTGCTAGCGGTTGCAGGTGAACGACTACTAGGTCCAAGTTCACGGGTATTAACCACTTGCACTTGTCGCAAATTAACACCATTGGTCGGGGCATATTGGCTATAATGCGGCACACCATTTTTGTCCGTCCACTTATAATAAGTTGCTGCATTTGAACTCGCCATAACGAATGGTGATAACATGAGTGATAACAAAAACAGTGGCTTTAACATTGTTTTTCCTGTGCAAGAAACGAGAAAATTATGCGATAGACTATCACAGCTTGATAGCTTTTAGCAGTAAATTTCGACAAGATAATGGTTTAATTTCCTAAAGGTAGTTTTCTAAAAACGACTGGCTCAATCAGTTTGAGATTTTAAAGTTTATCAAGCCTTAAAACCAAGCCTTAAAACCAATCCTTAAAATCAAGCCTCAAACGATTAATTTACCTATAACTAAAAGTTATAAATTCTAGTAGCTTTTTTTTATTGACAAGTGTTAAAAAAACTCACATCATAGGTCCTCTACTGGTCGTTAGTAACAATTATCGTTGGTTACTAATTGGTAAAATCTAAGCTGATTGGCGCTATCCGCTGATTAGGCTCTACAATTGGATGAGAGCATTTTTTACCGTTGTTGTTGTTTATGAATCTAAACAAAAGAATCTAACAACCCTGACTTATCGGTCAACAAAGACAAAAAGTAGCCATCAATTTACTCATTACGTAATTTTCGTGATGCTTGCTTTTTTGGTTATCATGCTTTTTGCCCTCGTCTGATTTGTTCACTGTTACCTTATGGCAGTGTTGAAGATTCTTGCTAATCATTTAGCAAATTTTATCTAAAACAACTTCCCAGTATCATTTTTGAATACGACCATAAAAGGTGATGACAGTGACTCAAACTACCCAAGCTCCCAATATGACGGGAGAAAACCAAACGGCTCACGCTGCACCCAATTTTGACAAAAAAACCGCCAAAGCCTCAGCAGGTGAACCCGTGATGATGTCTGGTGCAGAAATGCTGGTGCAAGCGCTAATTGACGAAGGTGTTGAATATATTTTTGGCTATCCAGGCGGCGCCGTGTTGCATATTTATGATGCGTTGTTCAAACAAGATAGCATTGAGCACATCCTCGTGCGTCACGAACAAGCAGCGGGTCATATGGCAGATGCTTATTCCCGTGTGACAGGTCAAACCGGGGTGGTATTGGCGACATCAGGTCCAGGCGCCACCAATACGGTTACTGCCATCGCTACCGCGTTTATGGATTCCATTCCAATGGTTATCATCTCAGGTCAGGTACCTTCAAGCCTCATCGGTGATGATGCATTCCAAGAAACTGATATGATTGGTGTGTCACGTCCTGTCGTCAAACACAGTTTTCAAGTACGTCATGCCAGCGAAATCCCAGAAATCGTTCGCAAAGCGTTTTATATCGCAAGCTCTGGTCGCCCAGGTCCTGTGGTGATTGATGTACCCAAAGATAAAACTGCCCCTAACGAAAAATTCCCTTACCATTTCCCTGAGTCGGTGAGTATGCGTTCTTACCAACCATCGGTTCGCGGTCATTCAGGACAAATTCGTAAAGCCATCGAAACCTTAATTGCTGCCAAACGCCCTGTTTTATATTCAGGTGGTGGCGTGATTGCATCAAACGCAAGTGCAGAATTAACCGCATTAGCCCGTTTACTTAATTTGCCGGTGACCAATACTTTGATGGGTTTGGGCGCTTATCCAGGGTCGGATAAACAGTTTTTAGGCATGCTTGGGATGCATGGTACGTATGAAGCCAATATGACCATGCACAATTCCGATGTGATTTTGGCCGTGGGTGCGCGTTTTGATGACCGTGTGACCAACAATACGCAAAAATTCTGTCCAAACGCTAAAATTATCCATATTGATATCGACCCTGCATCAATCTCAAAAACCATCAACGCACATATCCCGATTGTCGGTGATGTAAAAAATGTGCTAGGTGATATGCTCGCCGTATTAACAGAAAATAACGCACAGCTTGACCAAGCCGCGTTAAATGATTGGTGGGCGCAAATCAATGAATGGCGTAAACGTCATGGTCTACGCTATGACAAAGATGACAGCAATGGCATGAAACCACAGCACGTTGTTGAGCGATTATACGAGTTAACCCATGGTAAAGCTATCATCACCTCTGATGTGGGTCAGCACCAAATGTTTGCCGCCCTATACTATAAATACGATGAGCCGCGTCAATGGTTAAACTCAGGTGGGTTAGGCACCATGGGGGTAGGATTGCCTTATGCAATGGCAGCCAAACTTGCTAACCCAGCGCGTGATGTGGTCTGCATCACCGGTGAAGGCTCAATTCAGATGAATATCCAAGAGCTATCAACTTGCCTACAATATAACTTACCCGTGAAGATTTTAAATCTTAACAATGCCCAGTTGGGTATGGTCAAACAATGGCAAGACATGATTTATGAAGGTCGCCATTCGCACTCTTATATGGATTCATTGCCAGATTTTGTCAAACTTGCAGAAGCTTACGGTCATGTCGGCATCCAAATCACTGATCCAGCCAAACTTGATGAACAACTTGCTTATGCCTTATCACTCAAAGATCGATTGGTATTTATCGATGTACTCGTCGATAAAAATGAGCATGTTTATCCAATGCAATTAGCAGGTCAGTCAATGCGTGATATGTGGTTAGCCAAAGGGGAGCGTACCTAATGAAACATTTAATTTCTGTCTTAATGGAAAATGAATCAGGGTCACTGTCTCGTGTGGTTGGCTTGTTTTCACAACGTGGCTACAACATCGAGACACTGAACGTCGCGCCAACCGATGACCCGACTTTATCGCGTTTGACTTTGACCACAGATACCGATCAAAATAAGATTGAGCAAGTGACCAAACAGTTGCACAAGCTGATTGAAATCGTTAAAGTAACCACGCTGACCGATAGTGTACATATTGAGCGCGAACTCATGCTGATCAAAGTACGTGCCACGGGTAGCAACCGCGAAGAAGTGAAGCGCTGTGCGGATATCTTCCGTGCAAGTATTGTTGATATCACGCCCAATGTCTATACCATTCAAATTGTTGGTGACACCGCAAAATTGGACGGCTTTATCGAATTGATGGGACGTGAACGCATTTTAGAGGTCGTACGTTCTGGTGTTATTGGTATCGCTCGGGGTGAAAAAATCCTCAGCGTCTAAATTTACCAACCTTTTAATCTTTTAATAGTAGTTGTTTTTTACACAAGGAAATAGTTATGAACATTTTTTATGATAAAGATTGTGATCTATCAATCATCCAAGGCAAAAAAGTTGCGATTATCGGTTACGGATCACAAGGTCACGCGCACGCATTGAACCTAAAAGACAGCGGTGTTGATGTCACTGTAGGGCTTCGCAAAGATTCATCATCTTGGAAAAAAGCAGAAAATGCCGGCCTAAAAGTGGCTGAAGTAGAAGAAGCCGTCAAGCAAGCTGATTTAGTCATGATTTTGACCCCTGATGAATTCCAAAAACAACTTTACAATGACGTGATTGAGCCCAATATCAAACAAGGCGCTACGCTTGCATTTGCCCATGGTTTCTCAATCCATTACAACCAAGTTGTACCACGTAAAGACCTAGATGTCATCATGATTGCGCCAAAAGCACCGGGTCATACCGTGCGGAACGAATTTGCCACAGGCGGCGGTATTCCTGATTTAATCGCCGTTTACCAAGATGCGTCTGGTCAAGCCAAACAAGTGGCGTTATCTTACGCGATGGGCGTCGGCGGTGGTCGTTCAGGTATCATCGAAACAACGTTCAAAGACGAAACTGAAACGGACCTATTTGGTGAGCAAGCGGTACTTTGTGGTGGTGCGGTTGAACTGGTCAAAATGGGCTTTGAAACCTTGGTTGAAGCAGGTTATGCCCCAGAAATGGCTTACTTTGAATGTCTACATGAATTAAAATTGATTGTAGACTTGATGTACCAAGGCGGTATTGCTGATATGAACTATTCAATTAGTAACAACGCAGAATATGGTGAATACGTGACAGGTTTAGAAGTTATTAATGACCAATCACGTGAAGCGATGCGTAATGCCCTAAAACGTATCCAATCAGGCGAATATGCAAAAATGTTTATCGCTGAAGGTATGTCAAATTACCCATCAATGACAGCGCGCCGCCGTCAAACCGCTGAGCACGAAATCGAAAAAACAGGTGCAAAACTTCGCGGTATGATGCCTTGGATTACCTCAAGCAAAATCATCGACAAAGAGAAAAACTAGTTTTTCACTCAGTTGGTTTTACCAATGACATCATACCCAATTGATAAAACAATAAAATGATAATAACCCTGTACTGTGTAAATTTACATGGACAGGGTTTTTTAGTATAAAATAATGGGTATCGATATAAAGTTTATGAGATTTGTTTTGAATATAGCGTCTGTTTGGCAGTTGTCGACTGCAACTTTGTTACACACTTTTAGCGGTATGAGTGCTTTGCCTGCATTGGCAAATCCTTTGAATCATCTGATGGGGGATGGCTATACGTTAAATTGGCAAGCAATTTATCTGGTCGGTACGTTAATTGTCGCCCTACTGATTGCCTATGAATCCATTGTTTTGAAGAAAAACTTAGGAAAACTGCCGCAATCAACGTTATTTAGTGTGAGCTCCATCTTAGAAACCGTGTGGCTTATGGTATCCGTGGTTGCCATATATTATGGCGGATTTAGTAGCATTGCCAAAGTCGTGCCATTTGCCTATATTTTGTATAGCATATTTGGCTGGATTTACGGATTTTATCTACTCAAAGATCAGGCGGGCGATATTAAAGATGTTGATGATATGAGTATGCCCATCAAATATATGGACTATAGCCTATCATTTTCACTGGTGATTACGGTGACCAGCATTGCAATATTTATCAATATGTTGATGAACGGTGTAATCGCCTTTGATCTAGCTTAATAAAGTCAGTTTAAATCCCTTTTTAATTGTAACTTTGTGGTAAAAAAATTTAAATAATAGTAGGTGAAACGCTAAAACTAGGCTATACTGTGATTATTCGCTAAAATACACTTAACAAATTTTTGGCGATGACAATTTATAACACCCTGTATTTACCTAAGTAATTGCAAGCGTTATAGATAACATAGTTAATTTTTAATGTAGGATTTTTTATGTCAGATAAAGCTACTGGTACTGTAAAATGGTTCAATGAGAGCAAAGGTTTCGGCTTCATCGCTCAAGACAATGGCGGTCAAGACGTTTTTGCTCATTACAGTGCAATCCAAGGTTCAGGTTTTAAAACACTTAAAGAAGGTCAACGTGTGAGCTTCGTATTGAGCCAAGGTCAAAAAGGCCCACAAGCCGAACAAATTGAAGCACAATAATAATAACTACAAGCTTAATTGTTTGTTTATTAACTGCTTATCTTAATTAGCTTGCAATAAAGAAAAACAACCAGACGATAGGTTGTTTTTTTTTGCGCGTTTGTTTTGTGTTCAATATTCATATCAAGCACAAGACATTGTATGTTGAATATTTAGTTAAAAAATTTCCCTAATTATTTTAGTTATGATATATTCGAAAAATTCAAGAATTTATGATGTTTTCCAACCATTTTTTTATGACTTAAAATTCATAGGATTTTCTTGATTTGTTGGGTAAGTTATCGCAACATATATTATTAACGAAGATAATGGGTATTGTGAGTATTCACAGTATAACTATTCTTTTTAGCTTGCTAAGTTAGCTCACCAAGCTAGTTTAAGTTAAGAAGAATAGGATGTTCATTTTATCATGACTGGGGATACTTGGATTTATCCTCCTTTTTTAATTCATATAACAAACGAGGAACGTATGAAAGCATTAGTTGCTGTTAAACGTGTAGTTGACTATAACGTAAAAGTTCGTGTAAAAGCGGACAACACTGGTGTTGACTTAACCAATGTTAAAATGTCTGTAAACCCATTTGATGAGATTGCTGTGGAAGAAGCTGTACGTCTACAAGAAGCGGGCGTCGTCTCTGAAATTGTTGTTGTATCTATCGGACCAAAAGAAGCACAAGAACAAATCCGTGGTGCAATGGCACTGGGTGCAGATCGTGGTATTTTAGTTGAAACTACCGACACTGTGCGTCCCCTACAAGTCGCAAAAATTTTAAAAGCGATTGCACAAGCAGAAGCCGCTGACATCATTTTACTAGGCAAACAAGCGATTGATGATGACAACAACCAAACAGGTCAAATGCTAGCGGCATTACTAGACGTGGGTCAAGCAACCTTTGCATCAAAAGTAAAAGTCGACGGTGGCAGTGTCAACGTAACACGTGAAGTCGATGGCGGCTTACAAACCGTTCAGCTATCATTGCCCGCGGTTATCACCACTGATTTACGGTTAAATGAACCACGTTATGCCAAACTGCCTAACATCATGAAAGCGAAGAAAAAACCATTAGAAGAGAAAAAACCAGAAGATTATGGTGTTTCTACTGCTAGTAACATTCAAATCGTAAAAGTGACGCCACCTGCAGAGCGTAAAGCGGGTGTTAAAGTTAAATCGGTTGACGAGTTGGTCGATAAATTAAGAAACGAAGCTAAAGTTATCTAATTATTAGTTATCTAATTATTTAACTAACTTCAATTTAATTCGTCATTTAACGATAGCGATTATCAAATATTAAGGAAAATCTCATGGCAATTTTAGTATATGCAGAACATGATAATAAAGAGCTGAAAAAAGCAACCCTCAACACCATAACGGCAGCAAGCAAAATCGGTGGCGATATCGTTGTATTAGTTGCAGGTCTTGGCTGTGAAGCCGTAGCAGAACAAGCCGCTAAAGTAGCAGGTGTTTCAAAGGTGCTTTGCGCAAGTAACGCTGCTTTTGAACATCAGCTGGCTGAAAACGTTGCTAAACTCGTGGTATCGCTGGCAGGTGATTATAGCCATATCGTTGCACCAGCAACAACAACGGGTAAAAACTTCTTACCACGCGTTGCTGCGTTGTTAGACGTAAATATGCTAACTGATGTAACCGCTGTGATTGATGCAGAGACATTTGAGCGTCCAATCTACGCAGGTAACGCCATTGCAACCGTTAAAGATACTGAAAGCAAAAAAGTCATCACAGTTCGTACCACCGCATTTGATGCAGCGGCAGCAGAAGGCGGTGCAGCTAGCATAGAACAAGTAAGCGCAGGCGAAGATGCGGGCAAATCAAAATTTGTCGGTGAAGAACTGGCAAAATCTGATCGTCCAGAATTAACTGCTGCAGAAATTGTTGTATCAGGTGGTCGTGCATTAGGCAGCGGTGAAAACTTCACCAAATATATTGAGCCACTCGCTGATAAGCTAGGCGCTGCGATGGGTGCATCACGTGCGGCCGTTGACGCAGGTTATGTGCCAAACGATCTACAAGTGGGTCAAACCGGTAAAATTGTCGCGCCAAACCTATACATTGCCGCAGGTATCTCAGGTGCCATTCAGCATTTGGCAGGTATGAAAGATTCAAAGGTTATCGTTGCTATCAACAATGACCCAGAAGCGCCTATCTCTCAAGTGGCTGATTATTTCCTAGAAGGTGATATTTTTACAGTCTTGCCAGAACTAACTAGCAAATTGTAATTGCCGCTATCATAAGCTACCAAGCGATAAATATATAGGCGATAAATATAAAAAAACCTCATGCTCTTTGAGGTTTTTTTATTTGCTATTTACGCGCTAAGCAGTGACTTAATTGTCGCTAAAAGTATATTGATTGTTGTATAGCGACTAGGTAATATAATAAAAATTATGGGATTTTATTGATAGCAAATTTTTTGGGAATAAATTGTGAAAATGGATTTAAAAAAATTCCGTATAGAGATGCAGCAGCGGCTTAGCGAGCAGCAACTAGACGATGTAAAAGTACGTCCCTTTATCTGTTCAGGGTCACCCCTTAATTGCAAAATTATGATGGTCGGCTACAATCCTGCGCGCGAAGTTAATTTAGACGTGTTTGATGCCGATATTTGGAATGATGACATAGGGTTTGATCGTGAAGCGTTTGCTGAGCATTATGACATCGCTAGCTACAATGATGATTTACAGTGGAATCGCAACCATATATTTCAGCAAAATTTGATTGATGAAATCTCAAATCATCCTGTGATTGAAACCTACCTTTATAGTGTTATCACCCCTAAGAAGACTTTACTAAGCCCTCAGCATAAACACACCCATTTATTTGATTGGCTATATGGTATTCTCAAACCTGTTTTAATCATTACCCAAAATATGGATGTCATTAAATATTTTGAACGAGAAGCCAATAAAACCCTCGTGAGAAACACTTTTAATGCCATTACTTATCGCGATTTACACTGTGTGATTTTGCCCATCAGTCATTTATCCAAAAAATGGAATGACACCCAAATGTACCATTTGAAAGCAGAAATTGATGAGCTGTTTAATTTGATTGATGTATAGACAATTATTGGTCATTGATAAATTAATAGCGCAATAAAAAAGCTTAACAGATGATCGTGTTAAGCTTTTATGGTTAAAATCTATGGGTAAGTTACAACCAACCTGCCTTTTTAAAGCGATAGTAAAGCGTGAAACAAATGGTCAGAATAAATGCCAACAAAATATAGTAGGCATAATGCATTTTTAGTTCAGGCATATTTTCAAAGTTCATCCCATAAATCCCTGCGACAGCGGTCGGAACCGCGAGGATACCTGCCCAAGCGGCAAGTTTTCGTACCACCTCATTCTGACCCATATTGACCACTGCCATGTAAGTATCCATGGCAACACTGAGCATTTCGTTGAGTCCATTGACCGCATCGAGCGCACGCAGTAGATGGTCATTAACGTCGCGAAAATACGGTTTGGCTTGGCTAGGAAAACTTGGAATCAAATCAGTCTTTTTATGATTGATAAAAAAATTACAGATATCTTGTACGGGTAAGATGACAGCACGCATATGTACAAGCTGTGATTTTAATTCATACAAATTGCGCAGTGTATGTTTGTTAAAGTTTTCAGAGAAAATTTCCCGTTCTTGCTCACGCAAATAACGCCCTAATTTTTCAGTGACAGGTAAATAGTTATCGACGATAAAGTCTAGAATGGCATGCAGCACAAAGATAGGTCCAAGGCGCAATTTTTCTGGTCGGCGATGACAAAAATCTCGCACACTTTGGTAGCTATGAGAGGCACCTTGACGAATAGTGATAATATATTGCTTGCCCATAAAGATGGCCGTAGTGCCATAACGAATGGTATTTTCGGTCAATTTGGCGGTTCGTACCACCACGAACACGCTATCATTACCATAGCTTTCAACTTTGGCGCGTTGATGTTCAGCAAAAGCATCTTCGATGGCAAGTTCGTGCAAGTCAAATGCCTCTTGAACTTCTCGAATGGTTTCGATACTTGGGTCATGCAGTCCTACCCAAACAAATACGTTGTTGTTGGATAATTCGCGGCGCACATCATCAAGCTCAATCTCGCCGATTTTTTCCCCAGATTTACGAGAGTAGGCAAAGCAGTTGGCAATCTCATTTTTCCCTTTAAAGCGATCTTCGGTGATTTCAGCTTCAGGGTTGTACTCAGGGGGTGGTACATCGGTCGGTGCATAGACTTCGACAGTGCCGTCATCGTCATAATTTTCGCCATAGATATAACTATCATCACCGTGCAAATCAAGTTCTTCATCAGTGATTTCATCATACATGACATCAGCGTTGGCAAGGGTAAAAGAATCCGTCGACATATCATGTGGCGGATTAAGTGTTGAGGCTAACGGCAGAGTGACATGCTGGGTCGTCTGAGTGGGGTGCTCTAATAAATCGTCGCTGCGTTCAGATAAATTTTTGTTTTGGTGGGGTGGCGTCATAACCAAAAACCTCGCTATCACGATTTGAAAGAGTTGTATCAGATCGAATAAATGTGTCCAGTCGTTATCAAAGTACTCAAAAGGTAGCAACCACAAAACAGCAAGTAAACATCAAAATAGGCAAATGCGCCTGTTTGTTCTTGCTATTTTGTAATTCTCAGTGATTTTTAAACGAATAAAAAAGAAGTCATGCATTGACAATGCAATCATACGGCTAAAATTAGATGGATAATGATAACAGTGAAAAATGACAATCTCAAGATAATTATACGTGACAGACCGCTAAAACCTAGTTGAATCTAGTTAACCATGGACTTAGCAACGGTCATTTTTTCAATATCACGTTAAATAGCGTACTGCTGCAGTATCTCTATATTTACTAACTCTAAGAGACTCTCATGACATGCGGCAAGCTTTAGCGGCGGCGCAACCCCTGCATCCAATGCTTCCACCCAGCGCAGGGCACACACGCACCAAAAATCATTGGGCTGCAGCCCTGGAAAACCAAATTCGGGTAAGGGCGTCACCAAATCATTGCCCTTGGCAACAGAAAATTCTAAGAATTCTCGGGTCATTTTGGCGCAAACCGTGTGTAAGCCGACGTCACCAGCGCCGGTATGACAAAAACCATTTCGATAATAACCTGTTAATGGGTCAAAACAGCAACTCGCTAGTGCGGTACCCAGTACATTGGTTTGGTTTAATTCAGCTTTTGGATGATAGGACATAGTGAGCTCTTTTAAGGTTTAAATGGGGTTAGATGGAAGATTGGCTAAAGCTTAAAGATAGAGGTTGGTAGTTTTTCTAAAGCAGTGCTTTGAGTTTTTTGCATAAAATCTCGCTGACAAAATTGCTCAAGTGCTGATTTATTTGCCTCATTTACTGCCTTGTCAAACACCTCAGCCAAACGTAATTTTAAATACCCTAAGGCGATACCAAAAAAGATTTGGCCGAGCGCATCGCTTTGTGCATCGAGCTGTGGTGCATTGGGGAGTAAATTCGACAATAGACTGGTTGAGCGCTCAATAAATGGATGTGGGGTAGCAATTGATGGTTGAAAGCGCTCGGTAGCAAAGGCGCGAACGGTTTGGTTGATAATGCCGAAGCTCAGGCTCGTTAAAGCAGCAGATTTTTCATCAGCGAAAATTTGCGGCATCAGGTGTGCCAAAATCACACTGCTTTCTGTGATGAGTAATTGATTATCGGTGAGCAGGGCAGGTACTTGGCTAAAAGGGTTGACCGCTAATAATTCTTGTGGGTTTTCCCAAGGCATGACAAATATCAGCTCGGCATCGATTTGCTGGCGTAAACAGGCGACCATCACGAGACGGGCGAAAGGGGAGGTGGTTGAGACAAAGAGTTTCATGAGTAAATTGGATTTCCCTATACTGGTTACATGGGTGTAAGTTTTAGTAAATAAGTTTCAAAAAATTCTATAGGAGTTTAGCATAAAAAATTGGGCAATAAAAAAATGCCTAAGCCCAGTGAAGCTATGATACAATGAAAAGGAAAAGTGCCCTTATTTTATTCTTTGCTTATTTTATTTTTGTAAGCGCCCTTCTCATCGATTATTCTATGATTTTACATGGTAATTCATGGTCTATGTTTTCATATGGCCGCTTGTTGTCATGTCTAGTGATATATCATTTAATCATCCTTAGGATTTATTGTGTCAAATTTAGCATCAAATTCCACCAATGTGGCAAATCAGTCTGCTTTTTACCTTAATACAAAAAATACTTGGCTATTACCTGATGGGGTTGTCGATTTACTATCAACCGAAGCGGTAAAGCAAGAAACCCTGCGTTATCAATTGACCCGTATTTTAATCAGCCATGGCTATGAATTTATTAGCCCGCCTATGATTGAATATACCGAAAGCTTGCTCGGCTATGCGTCTGAAGATGTTAAATTACAAACTTTTAAAATCATTGATCAGCTAACCGGTCGGCTCATGGGGGTACGTGCAGATATCACCCCACAAATTGCGCGGATTGATGCGCGTCTACACAATAATCAAGACACTAGTAACCCATCAAAATCAATTTCCCGCTATTGTTATGCAGGGCATGTAATCTATACCATGCCAAAGGGCTTATTTGGTTCGCGCACCCCGCTACAGTTGGGGGCTGAGATTTTTGGTACCGACTCACTAGCCAGTGAAGTGGAGCTATTAGATGTGTTATTTACCTTGTTAGATAGCACGGATGTGATTGAGCACTCGCATATTGATATTGGTCATGTGGCGATTTTTCAGCAGCTTTGCCAGCTTGCTGGTGTACCTACGCATCTGCAAGAAAAACTCATTGAGCTCTATGCTAATAAAGCGTTACCCGAGCTGAAACTTTTGACCAGTAAAATGAGCCAGTTTGGCGAGCTTGCCAACGATTTTTATGTGCTAGGCGAGGCAGGTAATGATTTGCAAAAACTGAGCGAACGACTCTCAACTCAAGCCAAACACGATACTATCATTGCCAAAGCCTTGTCTGATTTGACTTATTTGGTGAGCTATCTTGAAGAGCACTGGGATGCCAATGTCAGTGTCGATGTCACAGGATTGGGATATCACTATCATACAGGCGTTGTCTTTAATGTGTACGTGGCAGATGAGTCATTGCCGCTGATTCGTGGTGGGCGTTTTAGCAATCATTTTCATCATGAAGTTGATAATACCGATGCCGTGCGTTCGGGCGTTGGCTTTAGCTGCGAGCTAAACCGTTGGCAAAATCATATCCAAGTACATGAGCAGCCTTTTACCGTGGTGCCTTATAGCCATGTACAAACTATTTTACATGTACCCAATCATCCGGATGCGCTAGCGCTCAAACAAGCGATTGACTCACTACGCCAAGAAGGGCATCGGGTGATGATTGCGCTGGATGAAACCGATGAACCTGAGCAAACCACCCATCGCTTGCAAGTAGCGAATGGGGTTTGGTACTTAGAGCATTTGGCAGAAAATTAATTTTTAAGCTGTTGTAGACTTGTTTTTAGCAATTACTTTGATAAAAGGTGACTTATCATGAAACATACGGGAAAAAACGTCGTTGTCCTTGGTAGCCAGTGGGGCGATGAGGGTAAAGGCAAAATCGTTGACTTATTGACTGAAAAAGCCAGTGCGGTGGCGCGCTATCAAGGCGGTCATAATGCCGGTCACACTTTAGTCGTTGGCGGTAAAAAAACCGTATTACATTTGATTCCATCGGGTATTCTACGTGAGGGTGTCACTTGCTACATCGGTAATGGCGTGGTGCTAGCCCCAGATGCGCTACTAAAAGAAATGCAATCACTGGTTGAAGCAGGTGTGCCTGTGCGTGAGCGCCTGCGTATTTCACCCAACTGCCCACTGATCATGCCACAGCATGTAGCGCTTGACCAAGCCCGTGAAATCAAACGCGGCAACAACAAAATTGGCACGACCGGTCGTGGTATCGGCCCTGCCTACGAAGATAAAGTAGCGCGCCGTGCGTTGCGTTTTGCTGACTTGTTGCGAGCTGACTTCGCCGATAAATTAAAAAATAACCTTGAGTTCCATAACTTTGCCTTGACCCAATATTATGGGGTGGACGCAGTTGATTTTGATGCGACCTTAAAGTTGGCAGAAGAATGGCGTGATGCGCTAAAAGACTTGGTGGCTGATGTGACAGGCGAGCTTGACAAGCTATGCAAAGAAGGCAAAAATTTAATGTTTGAAGGCGCGCAAGGTACGTTGCTTGACGTTGACCACGGCACTTATCCTTTCGTTACCAGCTCAAATACCACGGCTGGCGGCGTGGCGACGGGTACGGGTCTTGGACCCTTATACTTTGACTACGTATTGGGTATCACCAAAGCTTACACCACGCGCGTGGGGGCGGGTCCCTTCCCAACTGAGCTATTTGATGATATCGGTGAGCACATCGGTACTGTGGGTCAAGAATTTGGTGCTACCACGGGCCGCGCCCGTCGTTGTGGTTGGTTTGATGCAGCGATTCTACGCCGTGCTGTGGTACTAAACTCCTTATCTGGTATCTGCTTGACCAAGCTTGATGTGTTAGATGACCTTGAGCAGCTCAATATCTGCACGGGTTATGAGTTGCCAAGTGGCGAAGTTTGCGGCTCTAGCGATGCAGAGTTTTACGAGAATGTCAAACCCATCTACGAAACTTTGCCAGGTTGGAAAACGAGCACTGTGGGTGTGACAGAGTATGACAAGCTACCTGAAAATGCCAAAGCTTATATCAAACGCATTGAGCAGCTCATCGAGTGTCCCGTTGACATTATCTCAACAGGTCCCGACCGTGCCGAAACCATCGTGCTACGCGACCCCTACGATGCCTAACCCTCACATATCAAAAAACCCGATGTGACGTCGGGTTTTTTATCGCGCGCTTGGTTTGGTCGGGATGCCTTAGACTTTACCTATTTTTGGCAATTTTTGGCGGGCTCATGGCTTGGTACCCGACTGCGCCATAAAATCCGTTTAAACTGGCTAGAAAAAATCCTGCCGTATCTACTCACCCTCATAGCACTCAAATTGATTATCGATATCGCCCGTCGCTATTTTTTTTGAACCTAATGCCAAAAAATCTCAGTAACAAGCGCGATGGCAATGATAATAAATATCAAGCCACATAATCGATTAAGCCACATCAAGCGATTGCCCAATTGCAGCCAATCCGACAGTTTTTTGCCGCTCATTGTATAAACTAGCTGCCACGTTATCTCAATCATAAAGAAACCCACCGTGAGCATGAGGTATTGCGGCAGTAAAGGCGCGGAAAAATTGATAAATTTGGGGAAAAATGCGGCAAAAAACAAAATCGCCTTGGGGTTGGACAACGACACCCAAACCCCTGTTTTAAACAGTTGCGCGGGGGTCGGTATGACCTGTAACTGGTCACTGTGCAATTCGCTGTCAGCTTCGCGCCAAGATTTTATCCCAAGATAGGCCAAATACAGCGCGCCAACGACTTTGATAATGGTCAGCAAAAAAGGTGCGTTGGTACTGATAAGCCCTAGTCCTAACAGTGAGGTTGTCAATAATATAAATAAACCCATGCTCAGCCCTGCTAACGTCCACAGGGTTTTTTTAATGCCATAATTGACACCAAATTGGAACGCTAACAGCATATTAGAGCCAGGCGCTGCCGAGATAAGGCAAGTACTGATTAAAAAAAATAAGAAATTTTGCAGGGTCATTAGAATTTTTAGTAAATAAATGAAAGATAGCGATGCAACGGTTAATGAGAAGTCTTGGCAGACGGTGGAATGACAAACTGCCACTGCGGGTTAAAAAACCGTCGAAAAATCAGCAAAGTCGCTATTGTACACCCTAAGGTACTGCTGGTGGCAATTAAAAACAGGGTTATAATTTGATAAAGCACGGCTTGGTGCGGGTCTGCGCCTGCCAAAATTTGTCCTGTCATCATACCCGGCAAGCTCACTACCCCCACCACCATCATGCTATTAATTGTCGGTGTGATACCATTTTGAATGGCAGCGATGACGTAGGGTTTTGCGGTTTCCCAAGGCGTGGCGGACAATGCCAAATAGGTATTAATCATATTTTGTTCGCGATGAAAACTGCTGACAAGTTGGTTCATAGAGAGTGAGACAGCGGTCAATGAATTACCTAAAATCAGCCCCAATAATGGTATCATCACTTGCGGACGAAACCATGTAGCAGCGTTGTCTGACAGCACCCACCAACCACCAAATATAGCCACCAGCCAACTACTGACAAACACCGCCAATGCCGTATCCCAAAATAAACCTTGATAGGGTTTATTAACCCGATTTTTGGCAGCGATAGTGGCGATAATCGACATAAAAGTCAAAATTGCTAACACTTCATGCCATTGCTCTCTGGCGAAAATCCACGCAAGTACCAGTCCAATGAGACTTAGTTGAACCACCGTGCGAAAACTTGCAATGAGCAGGGATTTGACGATACCCAATTTTAACCAAACACTGATTGCCATTACCAGTAATAATGCCAGGCTTGCCAGCGCTACTTGTAGGTAGGAGATAGGCGGCATGGTGCTAGCTAAAATCATCATCGCTGATTCCCTTGTGCTACGGATGCGGGTACTTTGCTATCCACCGTTAACTTGTGATTGCTCAATTGACCATTAGCCATCGTCCAGTGGCTAGTGCCAATCGCCAATAAGCGCTGAATTTGGGTCGGCTCATGGCTGATCCACACGACGGTAGCATTGGGGGTGGATTGATACCAGTGGTTAATCAATGTTTCGACTTGGTGGGTGGTAGTGGTATCAAGGGAGGCGGTGGGTTCGTCGAGTAATAAAATGGTCGGGTGCAACTGTAGCGTGCGTAATAAATTGACAAGCTGTTTTTCGCCACCCGATAAGCTGCGGCTATCTTGCTGTAAAAACTGGGGTGATTTGCCAAGGTTAACTAGGTGCTCCTCGTGCCAAGATACATCGAGTTTTTTGTCTTTATAAAGTGCAAAGCTAAAGGGCAGGGTCAAGTTATCTAAGACGCTGCCCTCAATCATCTCACTTAGTTGCGCAATATAGGCAACCTGCGAGCGCCAAATAGCTGGTGTCAAATCGGTCAAATTTTTGCCGTTTAATGTAATGTGACCTGCTGACATAGGTAATAGGCTTGATAATAGCTTTAACAGTAACGATTTGCCGCTACCCGACTGTCCTGTGATGACAATAAAGTCATGGTCATGGATTTCACCTGAAACATGATTAACGAGTGTTCGATTGTCGATTTGGTAAGACAGTTGGCTAAATTGTAGCATGGCTTTTTAAGGTATATGGTTTCTAACGTACAGAGTTTTAAAGTATGGTGATAGAGTTATAACAGGGTGGTTTTATCCCAAAGCACTTCTTGACCGGCATCCAACCGAGCAACGACACGCGCCAATACAAACAGCCAATCGGATAGACGATTGATAAACTGTAGACTGAGTGGTGAGACATTATCATCCCGCGAATTTAATGCCACGATTAGGCGCTCAGCGTCTCGGCAATAGCAGCGAGCGATATGCACTTGGCTGGTCACAATGGTGCCTGCAGGCAAAATAAAATCTTTGAGGGGTGGTAAATGGGTGTTCCACTCATCAATTTGATTTTCCAGCTCTGTCACATAGTCTGCCAAAATCCCGCAGTATTCGGGCATGGCAAGCTCACCCCCTAGATTAAAAAGCTGATGCTGCAAGCGGCTTAGTTTGGCATCAAATTGGGTGTGGTTAGGTTGGGCATGGTTAGGTTGGGCTTGGCGATTTTGAGTATGGTTATCTTGACTAAGATAGCCCCGTAATAAACCGATTTGGGAGTTTAATAAATCAATTTTGCCCATGGCGTCAAAGCGTAAGTCTGCCTTGGAAATGCGTGAACCATCCGCCATGCCAGTGGTGCCGTCATCGCCCGTTCGGGTGTAAATCTTTGATAATCGATTGCCCATTATAGAGACCTTAAAGTGTGAAATATGCCAAATCATAGCACTTTTAACAAAATTTCGGTATGATAACCGATTGTCTTTTTTACCCAATTTGCAAAGGTGACTATCCCATGACACAGCTGACACAGCCCATGCCGATTACCATATATGACTCGATGAGTGGACAAAAATGCCCATTCACGCCCTTAGAAGCAGGCAAAGTTGGCATGTATGTCTGTGGGATGACGGTGTATGATTATTGCCACATTGGTCATGCACGGGTCATGGTCGGCTTTGATGTGGTCGTGCGCTGGCTGCGTCATATTGGCTATGATGTCAACTATGTGCGTAATATTACCGATATTGATGACAAAATTATTAACCGCGCTAAGGACAATGGCGAAAGTATCTATGAGTTGACAGACCGCTTTATCAAAGCCATGCATGAAGATGCTGATAATCTGGGCTGTGAGCGTCCTAACAGTGAGCCAAAAGCCACGGATTTTATCCCACAGATGCAGCATCTAATTCAAACGCTGGAAAGCAAAAATTTAGCCTATCAAGGCGCAACGGGCGACGTCTATTATGCGGTCGAAAATTTTGCTGAGTATGGCAAACTCTCAAAGCGTCGCTTAGCCGATATGCAAGCGGGTGCCAGTGAGCGCGTAAATGTTGAAACAGACAAAAAAAATCCGTTTGACTTTGTATTGTGGAAATCTGCCAAACAAACAGAGCCGCAAGAAACCAAATGGCAGTCGCCTTGGGGTGTGGGTCGCCCAGGTTGGCATATCGAATGCTCGGCAATGAGTACTTGCTGCTTGGGCGATACCTTCGATATCCACGGCGGCGGGCATGATTTACAGTTTCCGCACCACGAGAACGAAATTGCCCAATCTGAAGGCGCAACCGGTAAAACCTATGCCAACAACTGGATGCATGTGGGCTTTATCAATGTTGACGGCGAGAAAATGTCAAAATCACTGGGTAATTTCTTTACCATTCGCGATGTGATGGGGCAGTTTCACCCAGAGACCATTCGTTTCTTTATTTTATCGAGTCATTATCGCAGCCCGGTGAATTTCTCAGATAGCGCCCTTAAAGAAGCCCAAACCAGCCTCACGCGTCTATATCAAGCCTTAAAATCTGTAGAAAACCTGACCCAACCAGCGGGCGAAATTGATAAAACCCCATTTGAAACCCCTTTTAATCAAGCGATGTGCGATGATTTTAACAGTGCAGGGGCGGTGAGCGTATTATTTAGTCTGGCGCGTGAAATCAACAAAGCGGTTAATCTCGAAACCGCTGAAGGCAATGCCCAAGCGCTGGCACTGGCAACATTGCTAAAAGATTTGGCACAACCGCTCAATATCTTACAGCTTAATCCAACCGATTTTTTACAAGCGAAAGTGGGCGAAACGACCGGGTTAAGTGATAGCGAGATTGAAGCATTCATCGAAGCGCGCAAGCAAGCCAAAGCGGACAAAGACTTTGCCAAAGCTGACCAAATTCGTAATCATTTGAAAGCTCAAGGCGTTGAGCTAGAAGACGGTAAAAATGGCACGACTTGGCGCCGCGTGTAATTGGCTTATTGGTTCCTATGGTTAGCCGCCTTTGGCTCGGCAACCCTATTGCCCATGCAATCTGAGGCGGTGCTTGTCACCTTATTGGCCAAGGGACACTATAAGGCTTGGCTGCTATTGGTGGTGGCAAGCGTTGGTAATGTATTGGGTTCGTGTGTCAATTTTTGGCTTGGGCGTCAGATCGACCGCTTTTATGACAAGCCTTGGTTTCCGGTATCGGCTGTCAAGCTTGCCAAAGCCAAGCGTGTCTATCAAAAATATGGGTTTTGGTCATTGCTTGCTAGCTGGGCACCCATGATCGGTGATCCGATTACGTTGTTTGCCGGTGTGTTCGGTGAACGGTTTTGGCGCTTTTTGCTGTTGGTGACGATTGCCAAGACCGCCCGCTATGTAAGCTTATATGCGCTTTATCTCGGTGTAATTTAGAAAAATGATTGCAATAGACATGTTTTTTATCTAAAATAGGCGGTTAATTTAAAACTTAAATAAAAGATGGTGTCAATTGCGATTTAAGCTGACAACAGACTAAACCACAAGGCTGGGCAGGGAACTGTTCAGCCTTTTGCGGTTTTTTGGCTGTCAAATTTTTCACCACGACAAAATTCTAAATACTATTTAACTACTCTTAACTGCTCCGAGGTCTTTATGTTACGAATCGTTGATGAAGCACTTACCTTTGATGATGTGCTACTACTACCTGCTTATTCTGAAGTCTTGCCTAAGATGGTAGATTTAAAAACCCGTTTGACGCGCGGTATTGAGCTAAATTTACCCATTGTTTCTGCTGCGATGGATACCGTGACTGAATCGCAAATGGCGATTACCATTGCCCAGCTTGGCGGTATGGGTATTTTGCACAAAAACATGGACATTGATTTACAAGCCATGCAAGTACGCCGGGTGAAAAAATTTGAAGCCGGTACGGTTGTTGACCCTATCAGCGTATCACCCGATACCAGTGTTGGCGAATTGCTTCGTATCACCAAAGAAAACAAAATCAGCGGTGTGCCTGTGGTAGAAGGTAACCAAGTCGTGGGTATCGTCACCCACCGTGATATCCGTTTTGAAAATAACCTAAGCCAGCCTGTTCGCAATATCATGACCCCAAAAGAAAAATTGGTGACAGTTAAAGAAGGCGAGCCCACAGAGAATATCAAACGTTTGCTACACGAACACCGCATCGAAAAAGTGATTGTTGTGGACGACAATTTTCAATTAAAAGGCTTGATTACTGTCAATGACTTCACCAAAGCTGAAAACAACCCAAATGCTTGCCGCGATAGCAAAGGTCGCTTACGTGTTGGCGCTGCAGTGGGTACGGGCGCAGATACCGAAGCCCGTGTTGAAGCGCTCATCGCTGCCGATGTGGACGTGATTGTCGTAGATACCGCACATGGTCATTCAAAAGGCGTCATTGATCGCGTGGCTTGGGTGAAAAAGAACTATCCAAACATCCAAGTGATTGGCGGTAATATCGCCACTGCTGATGCGGCACTAGCGTTGCGTGATGCGGGTGCTGATGCGGTCAAAGTGGGTATCGGTCCGGGCTCTATTTGTACCACACGTATTATCGCAGGTATTGGCGTGCCGCAAATTTCAGCGATTAGTAACGTGGCTGATGCGTTAAAAAATGATATTCCACTGATTGCCGATGGTGGTATCCGTTTTTCAGGCGATATGGCAAAAGCGTTAGCAGCGGGTGCCTCTAGTATCATGGTGGGTTCGCTACTTGCCGGTACCGAAGAAGCGCCAGGGGAGGTTGAGCTATTCCAAGGTCGCTACTACAAAGCCTACCGTGGTATGGGTTCGCTAGGGGCGATGTCAGGACAAAATGGCTCATCCGATCGTTATTTCCAAGACGCCAAAGAAGGGGTAGAAAAATTGGTACCCGAAGGTATCGAAGGTCGCGTCCCTTACAAAGGTCCAATGAACGGTATTATCAACCAATTAGCCGGTGGCTTACGTTCGTCAATGGGTTATACAGGCTGTGCCAATATTGAAGAAATGCGTAGCAAACC